>CAZPNQ010000005.1:11931-69943 GCA_964587955.1 uncultured Nitrospira sp. | reverse complement strand
ATTGGAAGATGCATGGCCCACGCGAGACCATGCGATATGTCCCTCGTATCATCGCTGCCAAGGAAATCTATTCCCAGCCGGAGAAGTATCTCGGGCTGACCAAAAAGGATCTTTACGTGCCGCTGGAGACCGAAACCATCACAGTGAATGTCAAGGAGTCACAGCGCGCGCTGACTTCGATCGCCGAAGAATTTGGCACCTATCTGCTCGAGCTCAAGATGCTGAATCCAGAATTTAAGAAGGATATGCTCCCTCATGGCAGCTATCAAATCCGCGTGCCTCGGCAAACCTGTCCTAGCCGCTGTTTTAAACAAGAAAAGATTCCGTAACACTCACCGTCATGCGGATTCGCCTTTCTCCCTCTCCTGCACGGCCACTCCTTCAAAAGCTGATACCCGCTGCGCTGAGTGCGGCTGATCCCTACTACGCCCTACTCAAGCACGTCGCGCTGGATCGCCGATCCTTGATTGTGGGCGGTCGCACCTATGACCTCTCGCATATCGACCGTATTATCGCAGTCGGCGCGGGCAAAGCGTCGGCAAGGATGGCACAGGCCTTAGAAGCTGCCTTAGGGGCAAGGTTGGGAGATGGACTCGTCATCGTCAAGACAGGTCATACGCTCGCGACCAAGCGGATCGCCGTCGTCGAAGCGGCTCATCCGGTTCCCGACCGTGCAGGTCTTCACGCAACTCAACAGCTTCTGGGTTTGACACAACGTCTGACGCCTCGAGATCTGCTGATCGTTCTCTTATCCGGTGGTGCGTCGAGTCTACTACCGGCTCCAGTCGCCGGTGTAACGCTGGCCGATAAGCAACGCACGACGCGCTTGCTGCTCCGCAGCGGGGCCACGATCAACGAGATCAACGTCGTGAGAAAGCATTTGTCATTGATCAAAGGAGGCGGGCTGGCCGTGTCCTCTCGTGCGAGGATTGTCACGCTCCTACTCTCGGACGTCATCGGCGATGATCTTGGTTCCATCGGCTCGGGGCCGACGGCGGGTGATCCCTCGACATTTGCGGACGCAGTGGGAGTGCTGCGACGGTACAAATGCTGGCATGCCGTGCCTGCTTCCGTACGCCGCTACTTGCACCGTGGTCAAAAAGGAGATGCGCCAGAGACCCTGAAGCCCGGCTCACGGAGATTGCGCTCCGTGCATCATCACATCATAGGCAATAACCGAATCATGCTGGAAGCCGTTGCGCATGCCGCACAACAGGCAGGCCTTCACACCCAATGTGTATCTCTCCCCATCACAGGAGAGGCGCGCGTGGCGGCAAAGCAGTTGGCGGATCTGGCCAAGGGGATTACGGAGGGGCACAGTACTTTGAAACGGCCATGTTGCATAGTAGCGGGAGGTGAGACCACGGTGACAGTCACAGGACATGGGAAAGGTGGGCGGGCCCAAGAATTCGCCGCTTCCGCGGCATTCGAAATAGCTGGCCTTCCTAACACATGGGTCATGGCCCTCGGCACCGACGGAACGGACGGCCCCACCGATGCAGCCGGGGCGATTGTCAGTGGGCATACCGTTGCGCGAGCGAAAAAACTCGGCATTGATCTCCGTTCATCCCTAAAACGACACAATACCTACCCTGCGTTAAAAGCTCTTGGATGTCATATCCATACCGGCCCGACTGGAACGAACGTCAACGACCTTTACCTCGTCCTGCTGCTCTAGTTACTATGCCGGGCTATGTCCCGTCCCTTCATTCTTCCATTGTCTCAGTGTAACGACGTCGAACTCACGGGAGGAAAAGCCGTCGGACTCGCTCAGCTCATCACAGCCGGCTTTTCTGTTCCTCACGGGTTCTGCATTACGACTGAGGCATACATGCGATGTCTGCACGCGTCAGGGTTTTTTGAGGATGAGGAATGGCAGAGCGCGTGCGCACTATCGGGAGACGAGCGAGCTTCGGCGTTAGCCGACTGTCGAGATCGCATCAGACAGGTAGCGACTTGCCACCTTGTCGCTCAATGGTGGTCGGCGATCCAGACTCTCAGTCGGCCACCGGGCGAATGCTGGGCCATCCGATCATCGGCCACGAATGAAGATACGGCTCGAACCAGTTTTGCCGGACTCTATCGAACTCGCTTGGGCGTAGTTCTTTCAGAAATTGATACTGCTCTGAAGGATGTCTGGTCTTCAATTTGGGAAGAACGGGTGGTGAACTACGCGGTTCATCAGGGCCACCGAATACCTCCGCGAATGGCTGTGGTGATCCAACCGATGGTCGATGCCCAATCGGCCGGCGTAGCCTATTCAATACATCCTGTGACCGGACGATCGAACCAGGTGACGGTCAACGCCGTACCTGGTCTCGCTGCGTCGTTAGTCGATGGCACCGTCACGCCGGACCAGTATCTCGTGGAGGTCACTCATGAAGGGCAGCCGATTCGAGTTCGTAATCGCCTCCCTGCGAACCACTCGCAGCGACCGGCGGTTTCCAAGGAAGGACTGCTGGTTGACCGGTTTGACGACACGACTCACAGTGAATCATCGCTCACTGACGCGCAGCTCTTTTCCCTCGCGCGGATGACCAAACGAGTCGAGCATGCGTTCGGACACCCAATCGATCTTGAATGGGCATTCGACGCAGAACAACTGTGGATTGTACAGGCAAGGCCGATTACGGCGATCAGCCCTTCCTTCGATCTCACGAACGACGAGTGTGAGTGGTCTCGAACAAATTTCAAAGAGACGTTGCCAGAACTGCCAAGCCCGTTAAGCCTCTCGTTTCTTGAACGGTTTATGGATCGCCATATCCTCTCTCATTATCGAGAACTCGGATGCCGGATTCCTGATGGGCTTACATCGGTCCGTGTTCTCAACGGACGCCCTTATCTGAACGTGACGCTATTCCATATCTTGGTGGCCCAACTTCGTGGAGATCCATCCTTGAACACGGAACAGATGGGAGGCGAGCCTCCGCAAACCGTCCCGAAAGTACAGCCGCTCAGCGGGGCCGCCTTCGTTCGAGCCGGATGGAGAATGTGGGCTGAGATGAGGCGGGTTGAGCGATCCGGTCCACGAGTGTTTCAAGAAATGAAGGATCTGGCTACAAGGTATCGTCGTGAATGCATTCTGCACCTATCAGTGGAAGAACTCGTGCCTGAACTCGACAAGCTCGGTCCCTGGTTAGAGGGCCGCGACGTGACATTCGGCATTGCCGGAGGAGTCGGACAATGCCTGCAGATTTTCAGCCGATTCCTGCCTCGGTGGCTTGGACCAGACTGGAGGGGTCTGCTGAACGCCGCCCTCCAAGGACATGGGACCATCATCAGTGCACAACAGATTCTGCGTCTCGCGGAATTGACAGACATCGCCCGAGACGAACCGGCGGTGAGCACATTTCTTACCGCGGACCAATGGGAACCTTCGATGTTTCGTGAGGTTCTCGCCGACACGAAATTCCTCCTGGCTTTCAACCGTTATTTGGAGGACTACGGCCATCGTGCCGTCGGCGAATCCGATGTCATGTCCCCTCGTCTCGCTGATATCCCTGAGTCGATTCTGTCTATCGTACGCATCCAACTCATTTCCGACTCTCCCTCGCAAAGGAATATTCTTTCTCGCCAGGACAACGCAAGAACCGCTGCGCTAGCTCAGATCAAACAACGCATCGGCCGGCGCTACCATCGGTGGATCATCTTTATGTGGTGTTATCGAAGGCTCTGTCGGTTCTTCTCGTTGCGTGAAGCCAATCGACACCACTTGATGTATTATTCGGCAGCCATCCGCAACCTTTTGATACGTCTCGGGGAAGCGCTGGTCGAACGAAACCTGATCCACCAGGTGGACGACATCTTTTTTCTGACGATCAACGATCGGGCCGACCTGTTAGCTGGTAGCACACGCGACTGGAAAGTTGTTATCGAATCCCGAAGAATGGAGCGAGAGCAGAACGGAGCGATTGAAGTACCCGACACGATCCGCGACTGGGAAACTGGCGGCGAACAGCTCGCGACACCTGACAAATCTGAAAGGAACGGCATCTTGTCCGGTACACCGATCAGTGTCGGAACCGTGACCGGTCCGGTACGAGTGATCCGCTCGGTGGCGGATTGGAATAAAGTGATGCCGGGGGAGATTCTTGTAGTCACGGTTATCGATCCGGGATTGGCTCCGCTCTTCGGTCTTGCCGGAGGTTTGATCGCTGAAATGGGCGGCACACTGTCTCATGGAGCCATCATTGCTCGCGAGTACGGGCTGCCGACCATTGCCAACGTTGAAGGCGCCACGGCACGGCTTGCCGATGGGCAGCGCATCACGGTCGACGCCGGATTAGGAACCATATGTATCGAGCCGACTTCATTGCCCCTAGGATAGATAGAGCTGATCGATTAGAGCCTTCTGCTCCTTGACCTTTTTCAATCCCTTGCGTACTCTGCCTCGAATTGTACTTTTTTAACACTATATGCAGGTGTCCATTGCACTTGCATTTTGACTGAATTGAGCAATGACCGACCTATTTTCCATTCTTTTAGCCTTTGCTGGGGGACTGCTCGCGGGCGGTCTTCTGATGAGTCTATGGATCACCAGCCGCTTACGGCCTCAGACTCAACGAGCCGAAGCGACCGCTGACGAACTGCGGAAGCAACTGGGAAGAGAACGAGATACCCTCATGTCCGTTCAACAGACCTGCACCGAGGCTCAACGAGCCCGAGTGATGGCGGAAACACGTTTGGAAGATACAGCCCGACAACTTGTGGAGCAGAAGGCTCTGATCGACCATACGCGGCAGGAGCTTATGGGATCGTTCCAGGCTCTGTCCGGTGAAGCATTGAAGCAAAATAGCGAAGCGTTCCTGAAGCTCGCTGCGGTTTCGTTTGAAACCCTGCATGTCAAAGCGGACAGTGACTTGGTGCAGCGACAACAGGCAATCGATGCCTTGGTACGCCCGCTTCAGGATTCGTTGCAACGCTATGCTGAACAAGTACGCTTGTTGGAACAGTCTCGCCAGTCGGCCTATGGCGGATTGGATCAGCATTTACGATCCTTAGTGGAATCGCAACAACGATTGCATCAGGAAACGGGAAATCTAGTGAAAGCCTTGCGGGCTCCGACGGTACGAGGCCAATGGGGTGAATTGACGTTGAAACGGGTGGCTGAACTTGCAGGGATGGTAGACCATTGCGATTTCGCTGAGCAGCTCTCAGTAACCGGCGAGGAGGGGCGCTTTCGGCCGGATATGGTCGTGCAGTTACCCGGCGGACGTCAAATTATCGTGGATGCAAAAACCGTCCTATCGGCCTACCTCGACGCACATGAAGCCCAGGACGAGACCCAACGAGCCGAAGCCCTGCGTCGCCATGCCGCTCAAGTCAAATCCCGCATGGACGAACTGTCCCTGAAAGCGTATTGGACACAGTTCGAGCGCACGCCGGAGTTTGTCGTATTGTTTTTTCCAGGTGAACAATTTCTCGGAGCAGCACTGGACCAGAATCCCCGTCTTATTGAAGAGGGATTTGCAAACGGGATCGTGCTGGCGACCCCGGCAACGCTCATCGCGTTGCTCCGGGCAGTCGCGTACGGCTGGCGTCAGGAACGAATGACCGTCCATGCGGAAGAAACCGGCCGGCTTGGCAAGGAATTGTACGAGCGCATGGCTGTGCTGGCCGAACATATGAACGATGTCGGCCAAGCCCTCAGCAAGAGTGTCTCTGCTTACAACCGCGCCATCGGTTCTCTTGAGACGCGTATTCTCCCCACGGCACGACGTTTCAAAGAATTAGGGGTGTCGTCGGATCGGGATATCCCGGTGCTGGAGCCGACGGAGGTTGTTCCTCGCAGAACCTTGCCGTTCGATATCGAATGAAGGAGAAGGCATGACCGACGAACAAACCATGGTCGAAGCGTTTCATAGCAAGTTCGAGATTCTCATACAGGAAGCCCCGGCGGATTTGAACGAGGAGACGAAGAAACTTCGCGTTCGACTCATTCAGGAAGAGTTCGACGAATTGAAGGAAGCCATGGCCTCTGGAGATCTCGCCGCGGTCGCCAAAGAAATGGCAGACCTTTTGTATGTCACCTACGGAACCGCGGTTTCCTACGGCATCGATATGGAACCGGTGTTTCAAGAAGTTCATCGATCGAATCTGAGCAAAGTCGGCGGTTACAAGCGCGCGGACGGAAAATGGATAAAGCCGCCCACGTACTCGCCGGCCGATATCGAATCGATTTTGGAGGGACAACAGGAGCACCTGTCGAAGGAGCGGCTATCTGAGCCTGATACCGCCGGTGTGCCCCAGAGTTCATGAGAGACCGGCACTGCCCAAGCTGCGGAACACCCTTCGTCCGAGTCGTTTATGACGAGGGAATCGTCGAGCGTACCTTGAATTGCTTGAGGATATTTTCATTCCGGTGCCAACTCTGCACCGCACGCTTCCGTGCGTATCGGAACCCACCCACAAACCGTACCTCAGTGGCGGATCGCCGGGAATACAAACGATTACCGGTATCCTTCCGTGCCAACCTCCACACGGAGAGCGCCCTGCGAACGGACAATCGTGTGACGGATATCTCAATGGGGGGCTGCACGCTGGAGACGACGGCGGTCTTGCCCGAAGGGACATTTATCGAGCTGGTCATCAAACCGGCTTCCGACGAAGAACCGATTACAATAGAGACGGCCATGGTGTGTTCTTCGCGTTCTGAATCGATGGGCATCCGGTTCCTCGAAATGGTGGGCGACGATAAGAACCGCCTCAGCCAGGTGATCCTGAGCTTATTGGTAGGACAAAGCCTCCACTCGAATCTCCTCTCGTGAGAACATCTCCCTACTTAAGAAGACCGCCGGGGAACGGTGGCCATAAGGTTGTCAATAAGCCGAACCGATCCTATCCGCACCGCACCAAGAAGCGCGACTTGGGATGTCACGACGGAAAGCGGTTCCAGCGTATGCGGATCGCAGACCGCCAAATAGTCGATCTTCATGGCTGGTTCGTCTCTAATGATCTGCGCCATCACAGACCGTATGGCCTTCCCATCAGTGACGCCTCTTCGGATCGCCTCGGCCCCTGCTTGCAGGCTTTTGTACAACGTGGCGGCATGGATTCGCTCATCCGGCGAAAGATAGACATTGCGGGAGCTCATCGCCAGCCCATCCGCTTCGCGCACTGTCGGATGCACGCTAATTTCCACGCCAAGGTTCAAGTCCATTGCCAACTGCCGGACGAGTGCCGATTGTTGAAAATCTTTCTGCCCAAAGAGCGCGATCTGAGGTCGGACCATCCCGAAGAGCTTTGTCACGACGGTCGCAACGCCGGAAAAATGATGCGGCCGCACTTCCCCTTCCCAGCGGCGTGCAATCGCCGGAAGTGTCACGATGGTTTGAAATCCGCTCGGGTACATCACTTCCACCGTCGGCTCGAAACAAACATCAACGCCTTCTTTTCGGCATAGCGCCCGATCCTGCCGAATAGGGCGTGGGTACTTGGCCAGATCTTCCTGGGGTGCGAACTGCGTAGGGTTCACAAAAATACTCACGACGAGGGCATCGCATCGCAACCGCGCCGTTCGTATCAGCGCCCGATGCCCCTCATGGAGGGCTCCCATGGTCGGCACTAATCCAATCTTCACACCTTCGCGAACAAGTCCCTCTCTCCAAGCTGCCATGGCTGTAAGGGAGCGAATGATCTTCATGAGTCGGGTGATGAACTGCACGCAGGTCGTGAGCCGTATCGCGTTGAAGGCTGGGGGAAAAGGAGGCGCACTTGAGATTGATCCTTGGCATCCGTCAATAACCGGGCTACCGATTGTTGGAGCGTCGGATGGACCCACAGAGGGTCCAACTCATTCAGAGGCATGAGGACAAATCGGCGTTGATGAAGACGAGGATGCGGAATGGTCAACCCTGGTTCCTTGATCACACGCTCGCCATAAAAGAGGATGTCCAAGTCGATCGTGCGAGGACCGGATCGGTTGTCATCATCCCGCCCGAGAGAGCGCTCGATCTCTTGAAGGGTCGTTAACAGACTGGGGGGCGTGATGTCTGTTTCAAGCTGCACCACTCCGTTTAGAAACCAGCTTTCCCCTGGATCGGTCCTGTCCCGAATGGGTTCTGTTTCATACAATAATGAGACGCCTGTCACCCGGGAATGCGGCAAGAGGCTGAGCAACGTCACCGCTCGGTCGCAAAAATCGACCCGATCACCGACGTTCGACCCGAATCCGATGAAGACAGTCTCCATAATTGGTTAGGCGTGAGGGGTAAGGAGTAAGGAGTTTTGGCCCAACTCCTTATGTTCGCCTCACCCCTTACCCTTTACCCTCTCACCAATTAGATTCCCACTTTTTTGATCCGCTCAACCGCTTCCGCCAACCGTTCTTTGGATGTGCAGAGTGTCATGCGGATGTAGCCCTCCCCCGGTGCTCCGAACCCATTGCCGGGCGTCGTCACAATGCCGACCTTCTCCAAAAGATGCGCGGTAAATGATGTTGAGGTATAACCCTTCGGCACGGCCACCCACACATAGAATGCAGCCGGAGGAGGATCGACTTCTAACCCGAGGCTCTTGAGACCGGGAATAAGGGTATCTCGACGATCCTGGTAGATCTTTCTCAAGCTGTCGGTCACTGAGTCGTCTAAACCTAGGGCGGTAATGCCTGCCTCTTGAACCGCCTCGAAACAACCGGAATCCAAGTTGCTTTTGACCTTGCCGAGGCCGGCCAAGACATCCTTATTGCCGACGGCGAAGCCAATGCGCCAGCCGGTCATGTTGTAGGTCTTGGAAAGTGAATGGAACTCTACTCCGACATCCTTGGCGCCCTCGACTTCCATGAAGCTCGGCGGACGACGCCCGTCGTAGTACACCTCTGAATAGGCGGCATCGTGACACACGATCACGTGGTTCTCCTGCGCAAACTCCACCACCTGCTTGAAATAGTCCTTCGTCATGATCACGGAGGTAGGATTGTTCGGAGAATTGAGCCACATTAGCTTAGCCTTCTTGGCCACTTCTTTCGGGATTGCGCTGAGGTCCGGCAAGAAACCGTTGGCTTTCGCCAGCGGCATGACGTGAGACGTGCCGCCTGAAAAACTGGTACCGACGGGATACACCGGATAGCCGGGGCTTGGAACCAAGACGACATCGCCGGGATCGACAAAGGCCAGATGAATATGCCCAATGCCCTCTTTCGAGCCGATCAGCGTAAGGACTTCGCTGGCCGGGTCAGCCGTGACATTGAATCGGCGTTTGTACCAACCAGCCACGGCTTTCCGGAAGGTCAACATGCCTTCATACGAAGGATATTGGTGATGCTTGGGATCCTTGGCGGCATTCGCCAAACTCTCGATGATGGGCAGCGGCGTCGGCAAATCAGGGTCACCGATACCGAGATTGATAATGTCCGTTCCACGTGCAATGGCCTCCTGCTTCATTTTGTCGATCGCGGCAAACAAATAGGGAGGCAGTGTCTTAATACGTGCGGCAACTTCGATCGAAAAACCAGCCATGGTCGATTCAGCTCCTTTCATGAATCAGTCGCGTAGCTTGAGTGGTGTGCAGTCTGTCGACAGATGGAGAGACTACTTCAAGAATGATCCGGCAATCAACTTGCTGAAGACAGCAGATGACCGATCAGCCGGTCAGCCGTTTGATGGAGCTGGGGCAGCTGTGGCAGGGCAGCTGATTTCACTTGATGTTCGGTAAGACGAGCTTTGATCAAGTCGGGCGCACATTCCTGACATAGTGAGTCGATCCCGCGTTCCTCCATTTCCAGATGAAAGAGAAGACCATAGGCGCGATCGCCATACCGAAACGCCTGCAGTGGCGCGATATCTGACTCAGCCAACGGCACGCATCCCTTCGGCAAGTCAAAGACTTCTCCATGCCATTCAAAAACGCCGAAAGAACCTGGGCTGGCCCCAAACACCGGGTCCTGTTTTCCCGCATCAGTGAGACGAACAGGGGTCATGCCGATTTCCAATGCCTGGCCCGGTTGCACAGCAGCGCCGAGCGCTTTTGCCATGAATTGACTTCCCAGACATACCCCGATCATCGGCTTACCTGCGAGCAATGCAGACCTGATGAAGGCAGTTTCCTCGGCAATCCATTTATCGGGATTGTTCACTGACATCGGCCCACCCATCACGATCAACAAGTCTCCTGCGTCTTTGGGGACACCAACCTTCGGGACAAGACAATGTTCAAGGCGTACACCCCGCTTAGTCAGGGCGTTCGCAAACGCTCCGGGACCTTCGAAGGCAACATGTTGAAGACAGACGGCCTTTGGCATAGCTACCTGCACGCTTGTAATGAAGCTAAACAAACGTCACGACCTGAACTCCCGCTAGATGGATTCATACACTGTCCCCACGACAGCAGCAAGAAAAGAATCTGTCAGCCAACGTAGACCTGAACAACGAGGATGTGACTGAGTCCCGCTACAGAAGAACGAGAGGTGCCGTCTCTTCCTTCGCCTCGTTTGCGAAATACTGATGGCAAGAGATTCTATGCCTTCTTGACCGAAACATCGAAATGGAGACCTGCCTTGGGATTTGAATTCGACTCCTCTACGAACTCTCGCCAATGAATCTGATTGGATTCACCCACTGAATCTTATTCGATACACCCATCGAGCTTTAGCAGGGTGGTGGACTAACCAATTTAGTAAGTAGATCCTATACTGCTGAAAGTACGTACACTAGAACACCCTGCCGTCTAGAATGCTCTTGCTTTAGCCAGGCATCGAGTTTGCTGTAATACGCTCGGCCTGAGGCACAAGCAGACCTGGCGTAATTGCTTTGAAAGATTCTGCAACATAATGTACTACGTACTTCAACTTTGGCGTCTTGCGCCTTTAGGCAATGATCCCGAGGAGTGACTGTGCTCTCATTAAAGAATTAGGTGGTGGGCGACCCGCCTGGTGAGCGTCGCACGCGGGCTCGGTTTTAGGAAGATTAACCAAGAGAGGAGAGAACGATGGCAACATTGATCGGCACAAGTGGCAATAACACCCTCACCGGCACCTCTATAGCAGATACGATCATTGGACAAGCGGGCAACGACCAATTACTCGGCAATGCCGGCAGCGATGTGCTCAACGGCGGCCTGGGTAACGACGTGCTGAACGGCGGGTCTGGGGGCGACACCGCCGACTATAACAACATGAGCATCGGGGGAACGACCTATATCGGAGCCACCGCTGGGGTCACGGTCAACCTCAATCTGACGGGCGCGCAGAATACGCGGGGGGCTGGCATCGACACCCTCGTGAGCATCGAGTCTCTCAACGGTACCAACTTCAACGACACCTTCATCGGCAACAGCGTCAACAACACGCTCGCCGGCCTGGCCGGCAACGACACCCTCACCGGCAATGGCGGCAACGACTTTCTCCTTGGCTGGAGCGGCAACGATACGCTGAGCGGCGGCACCGGCAATGACCTGCTCAACGGCGGGAGCGGCAATGACCGGCTGGACGGCGGGGATGGGATCGACACCGTCACCTACATCACGGCGACAGCTGCCGTCACGGTCGACATTGATCAGATGGCAGCCCCAGGTCCGCAGAACACCGGAGGGGCCGGCTTAGATACCCTCGTGAACATTGAGAACCTCACGGGCTCGAACTTCAACGACAGGCTGAGCATTCAATGGTTTGAGGGCGTACTAGACGGAGGAGCCGGCAACGATATCCTCTTTACCGGGAACGGCATAGGCACGCTCAATGGTGGGACGGGCAATGATCGCCTTTCGAGCTATGATGGGAGTGTGCTTAATGGCGGGGACGGCAATGACGTGCTTACAGCAATCGGTGGTGTCTACGATTCCATTCTAAACGGGGGGGCTGGCGCTGACATCCTAGAGGGAAGTGGCGCCACTCCTAATGACATCTATGATTACAATGCGGTCAGCGACAGCCCCGCTGGGGCGGGCCGAGATAAGATCGTTAATTTTCTGGGGGACCTGGGGCTTAACAATGGTCAGCAGATCGACCTGACCACTATTGATGCGAACACCCTGGTGTCGGGCAACCAGGCCTTTATCTGGGGCGGTTCGTTTACGGCGGGCCACCTCCGGTATGTCGGCGGGGTGCTGCAGGGCAATACCGATGCGGATGCGGCGGTGGAGTTCGAAATTCAGTTGGTCGGCGCCCCGGCGCTCACCGTCGGCGGGGCAGGCACCGACATCCTTTTATAAGATTCGTGACCTCATGCAGGGCGCCAATTATAGTGGTGCCCTGCTGAGGCCGATTCAGAGGTTGTGAACGCCAGTGTCTTGGGATCAGGCGAAACTGAACTTCTCCACCACGGTGTCCCATCCAATGCGAGAGTCGTCCGATCTTCGGCGGGCATTAGCTGCCTGTCGTCATTCCTTTCTGAGCACCGCATTCTTTAGCCTCTTCGTCAATCTCCTGATGCTCGTGCCCGCCATTTACATGCTCGCCGTGTATGACCGGGTGCTGATGAGTGGGAGTGAGTCGACACTGATGATGCTCTCTCTCATCACGGTCTTTCTCTTCCTTATACTCGGGGGGCTCGAATGGATTCGCACACGGGTCTTGGTCGCGACCAGTGCGCGGCTCGATGAACAACTGGGAGAACGGGTTTTTGATGCTATCTTTTCCCACTCCCGCATGAGTAGCGGGGCAGTTTCCACCGCACAACCTCTCAACGATCTCCTACAAATTCGGCAATTCTTGACCGGCCCTGGTTTGCTGGCCTTTTTTGATGTGCCCTGGATGCCGATCTATGCGGGGCTCATGTTCCTCTTTCATTCGTACTTTGGTGCCGTTGCGGTGCTGTCGATGCTCCTCTTGGCAGGGCTCGCAATCTGGAATGAGATGGCGACCCGCACCGATCTGGCAGAGGCAAACCGGGAATCGATCGACGCCACACAGTTCGCACACCGCAATTTACGCAATGCGGAAGTCATCGAGTCCATGGGCATGCTGCCTCGCTTGCGGGCTCGCTGGCAGTCGAAACAACTCCGTGTATTAACGCTGCAAAGTCGAGCCAGCACCAAGGCCGGCCTCATCAACGCTTTCTCGCGAACCTATCGATTGACGATTCAATCGTTAGTCTTGGGGCTTGGGGCGTATTTAGCCATCCATAAAGAGATCACGCCGGGGCTGGTTATTTCCGGGTCTATTCTATTGGGGCGGGCACTGGCTCCTTTGGATCAAATGATTGCGGGTTGGCGCGGGTTTCTCGGAGCACGTGAGGCCTATCGACGACTGGACACCCTACTCCAAACGATTCCAGAACGGGTATCCCGCATGCCGTTACCCCCCTTACAAGGACACGTCAAATTGGAAGGCCTGGTCATCGCGGTGCCTGGTCGCAGTGAGCCCATTCTGAACGGGATAACTTTCACGATCGAACCAGGGACGACAGTGGCACTCATGGGGCCGAGCGCGGCCGGCAAATCTACCTTGGCACGGGCGGTGCTCGGACTGCATCCTCCCACACACGGGCGTGCCTGTCTTGATGGAGCGGACGTGCACAACTGGGATCGGGAGCAGCTCGGCCAATACGTGGGCTACCTCCCCCAGGACGTGGAATTGCTGGATGGTACCGTCGCGGAGAATATCGCCCGTTTCGGCGAAGTTGAAGCCGACCGGGTGGTGGAAGCGGCCCGGTGGGCGGGGATTCACGACATGGTGTTGACGTTGCCACAGGGCTACGACACGCCGCTGATTGGTGGCAGCGTTACGCTCTCGGCCGGGCAACAGCAACGGATCGGGATTGCGCGGGCGATCTATGGCCGTCCGCAAGTAGTGGTGCTTGATGAACCCAATGCGAACCTCGACGTAGCTGGGGAAGCGGCCCTCATGACAACATTACGGCAATTACAGCGGGACGGCTGTACGGTAGTGGTGGTCACGCACCGAACGAATGTGCTCCAGGCCGTTCATAAGATTGCAATGATTGCCCAGGGAAAACTTGCCATCTATGGTCCGCGTGAGGAGGTCCTGGCGGCCATCACCAAACAGCAAGGAATGGTTTCTTCGTCAAGACCAGCGGCCGGGGCACCCTTAGGACGTGTCATGCCGGTTGTTCCGGAACAGAGATCTTGAGGAGGGCGCCATGTACATGAGACAGGTGTTCCTTGGCTGAACAGTTGCCTACAGCCTCTCACCGCGTGTTGAGCGACGATCGTGCGATCCGTCGGCAGGGGGTAGCGTTGGTGCTGGTAGTCTTCGCCGGATTCGGAGCCTGGGCCTCGCTTGCCCCGCTCACGAGTGCTGCTTTGGCACCCGGGGTGATTACCGTGGAACACAACCGGAAAACGGTTCAGCACCTTGAGGGCGGGATCATTCGGAGTCTTGCTGTGCATGACGGGGACGCCGTGCAGCAAGGCCAAGTCATTGCGACACTGGACGATACGCAGCCTCATGCGCAGCTGGAGGTCTTGCGGGGGCAATTCTATATAAGGATCGCACAGCTCGCCCGTCTGGCGGCACAACGCGACGCACTTCCGGTCGTGCAGTATCCTCAGGAATTGCTCGTGCACAGAGACGACTCGCGTGTCCAGGACGCCATACGGTTGCAGGATCAAACCTTTACAGTGCGCCGGACGGCGAACGACGGTGAGCGTGCAGTGTACCGTGGACAGATCGAGCAACTGCGGGCCAAGGTGACGGGTTTACACGCCCAGAAACGCAGTCGAGATCGACTCGTAGAGTCCTATCGGGGGGAACTTGCCGATTTCAAGAGCTTGTTGAAGGAGGGATTTACCGAGAAACAGAAGGTCGAGGAAATGGATCGAGCCCTGGCTCAGAGCGAAGGCCAACGTGGAGAACTGCAGTCTGAAATTGCAGCGAGCCGGTTGCACATTGCAGAAATCGAACTAAAAATCCTGCAGCTGCACAAAGACTTGCAACGTGAAGTCGCAAAAGAGCTGAGTGAAGTCCAAGCCGAACTATTCCAACTGCGCGAGAAAATGCAGTCGCTCGAGAGTACGGTGAACCGCTCCGTCATCAAGGCTCCCGTCTCAGGGATGGTGCTGGGGTTGACGGTACATACCATCGGGGCCGTGATCCCTCCGGGGGGACGCCTGCTCGACATCGTACCGCAAGATCAGAAGCTGATTATCGAAGCCCAAGTCGCACCCATCGATATTGATCGGATTAAGGTGGGACAAGTTGCTGAGGTTCGGTTCAGCGCATTCAAAACTCGCGATGTGCCCACGATCGACGGAACGCTCATCAGTATCTCGGCGGATCGGATTGTCGGGGACAATAGAGAGAACAGAAGCGGCGAGACTATCTACTATCTGACCCGGGTCGCAGTCTCTGCCGAGGGCCTCAGTGCCCTGAGTGCGGCCCACCTCGAACTGGTGCCGGGTATGCCCGCGGAGGTGCTTATCAATACCGGGGAACGGACCCTCTTTCAGTATCTGATGAAGCCCCTGACCGATACCTTCAAACGCGCCTTTATAGAAGATTAAGCGGAAACATGACACGGTCGTCCGATAAATGCGATTGATGTCATGATGGCTCGGAGTATACGACGATGGGTCACATGGTCTTGCTCGTCTTGACCCTGACAATACTCACTCTAACTGCCGAAGCTGCAGAACGGCCACCAGCCAACTTACTCCAGCTTTACGATCTGGCCATGACCACCAGTCCAGTCGTGGAGGGTCGGAAGTATTCCGTCGTACAGGCGGAAGCACAGCATGATCAGGCCCGCAGCAAGCTCTTGCCCCAAGTATCGGCCATCGGCAACATTACATGGAATGAACTCACGCAAGAAACCACCAACGTCTTCGCGCGGCAGACATCGGATTTCACCTCGCAATATCAAGGGCTGCGCGGTGTCGTACAGGCCCGGCAGGCGCTGTTCGACGTGGCCTCCTATCGTGCCTATGAAGGAACCGGATTCACGGTCAAACAAATGGAGCAGGACTTGGATGAGGCACGCATGGGTCTCGCCGTCGAATTGGTCGATCGTTACTTTGAGTTCTTGCAGGCTCATGATGAAGCTAGTTATATGCAGAGCGAGCTGGAATTGACCGATGGAGATATGCAACGGATACGCCGCATGCACGAGCGCGCCATGGCAAAAGTCACTGATCTCTACGAGGTGGAAGCTTACCACCAGGCGCTCAAAACGCGTGAACTCGAAATCCACAATGCGAAAGCGATAGCGTTGGAAAAGGTGCGAGAGGTGGTCGGGGTGCCGGTGGCCGATCTCGCTCGGCTCACGAAAGAGGAGTTGCCTTCTGTGCCAGGACTGGCCGACCAGTGGGTGGCGAACGCAGTGGAGCAACATCCGGCGATCCGTGCGTTGCAACACGCGATGGATGCGGCCGCTAAGTTCATTGCCGGTCAGTGGGCCAATCATCTCCCACAGTTGTCGCTGCAGATGGCAGGTATTTATGCCAAGAATGCTGGGTTCGATAACCGACAGCTTGACCCGTACACCGTCGGCACCTTGGGACTGCAGCTCAATGTGCCGCTGTTTTCCGGTGGAAGCATGAAAGCCGGGGAACGCGAAGCCATCGCCCGCTTTGAAATGACGAAGTACAAGCGCATAGAAAAACAACGTGAGATCGAACGGGAGACACGGACGGCGTATTTGAATGCACAAACGGGATACTCGCGCATTGCCTCGACAGCTCGCGAGGTGGGGGCCAGAATTAAAGCCCGAGATGGGCAGCAACGGGGCTATGAATTGGGAGCGGCAACAATCGTGGCCTTACTGGAAGCCAAAAAAAATCTCTTAAAATCTCGCTTTGCACATGCCCGAGCCCGCTACGACTATGTCCGGTCCCTGGTGGCGTTACGGGTCTGGGGCGGAACCCTCACGCGTGCGGACATAGAGGAAATCAACAGCTGGCTGGCACGCCAGTGAAGGCCATTCATCGGGACGGGACTTGAGCGATCAGATTCTCCTCAGTTAGTTAGAAAAATAGTGCAGTCGAGCACTGTTTCTGTTTCTATTTCTCTTTCCTTATTAACGTTACCCCAGACTAGGAGAATCCCGAATAGCTAAACTTATCCCTTCTGCCGTAATAACCTATGGCAAATGGACTGATTTCGAAATTATTGGGTGAGCGGACGCAGGCAGTGACCTGGGTACGATTTATGAGGGAGGATGAGTCCTTCAGGGAAGCCATTCCCCCTCACCCGCGGGGAAAGATCCGATTAGGAAGACCAATTAAGAGAGGAGAGAACGATGGCAATATTGATCGGCACAAGTGGCAGTAACACCCTCACCGGGACCTCTATAGTAGACACGATCATTGGCCAGGCCGGCAACGACCAATTAGTCGGCAATGCTGGCAGCGATGTGCTCAACGGCGGCCTGGGTAACGACGTGCTGAACGGCGGGTCTGGGGGCGACACCGCCGACTATAACAACATGAGCATCGGGGGAACGACCTATATCGGAGCCACCGCTGGGGTCACGGTCAACCTCAATCTGACGGGCGCGCAGAATACGCGGGGGGCTGGCATCGACACCCTCGTGAGCATCGAGTCTCTCAACGGTACCAACTTCAACGACACCTTCATCGGCAACAGCGTCAACAACACGCTCGCCGGCCTAGCCGGCAACGACACCCTCACCGGCAATGGTGGCAACGACATTCTCATCGGTTGGGGCGGCAACGATACGCTGAGCGGCGGCACCGGCAATGATCTGCTCAACGGCGGAAGCGGCAATGACCGGCTGGACGGCGGGGATGGGATCGACACCGCCACCTACATCACGGCGACGGCTGCCGTCACGGTCGGCATTGATGATTTTAGTGGTGAGTTTCCTTCAGGCGAACCGCAGAACACCGGAGGGGCCGGAATCGACACCCTTCTGGGCATTGAGAGTCTCACTGGCTCGAACTTCAACGACAGGCTGAGCTTTGATGGTCTTGAAGTCGGCAGCGTGCTCAACGGTGGGAACGGCGATGACTTGATTAGCGCCAATCACGTGGATGGAGTACTGAATGGGGAGGCCGGCAACGATATACTGTTGGCAGGGAACGGCTTTGCCACTCTCAATGGGGGAACGGGTAATGACCGCCTCGAGGCCTATGATGGGGGTGAGCTCAATGGCGGGGACGGGAAGGACGTGCTGAGGGTAATCGGTGGCGTCAGCGATTCCATTCTAAACGGGGGGGCCGGCGCGGATACCTTGTATGGGAGTGGAGGCGCTAATCCGAATGACATCTACGATTACGCTGCGGTCAGCGACAGCCCCACTGGGGCGGGCCGAGATAAGATCGTCAATTTTATGGGGGACTTGGGTGAACAGATCGATCTGACCACGATTGATGCTGATACCACAGTAGCTGGCAACCAGGCTTTCATCTGGAGCGGTTCATTTACGGCGGGGCATCTCCGGTATGTCGGCGAGTTGCTGCAGGGTAATACCGACGCGGATGCGGCGGCGGAGTTCGAGATTCAGCTCATCGGCGCGCCGGCGCTCAATGTCGGAGGAGCGGGTACCGACATACTTTTGTAAGATTCCCGAGCTTACGCAGTGCGCCAATTCATAGTGGTGCCCTTTCACAAACCTTCATTTTTGATTCTTCGTTCTGCTGCGTTTACTCAGGTAGGCTTCCTATCTGAATCTTAATAAACCCTCATCAACTGGGGAATCCGGTGATAACAGCACTACTTCAGGCGCGAATTGCCGGCAAAGCGAAGACGAGTTCACCGACCGCCCGCTAAGAATCATCCTCTGGACACTTTCCGTAGGGATCCGAGCCACATCAGTATTCAGAATGACAGTGCACCCTCTGATGGCTTTCCTTTTTCGTTCCTTCTCCCTTAGAGTATGTGGCCCATGTTGACACCTGATATCACACAGTCGCTGATTCGTGGAATCGATCGCGTTCTGATCCACACGCAAGACGTGGAGCGTGTCTTCGGCCGATTTCGTCACGAGTTCGGCCTTTCGGTCGCGTGGCCGATCACTGACTGTGGCCTGCTCGTGTCGGGCGGTCTGCACGCCGGCAACATGAATATTGAGATCGGGCGGTTCGCAGGATTTGAGATTCCTGGAACCTGGCTCTATGGGATTGGCCTTGCGCCATCACAGACAACATGGGAGACGGTGAACGGGTTAGTATCTCGAAAAGTGTTGCATGCGCCCCCTGTGACCCTACGCTACAAAGAGGCGGTTGCTGGTGCATCCACGCTCACCTTTTTACGCAACCTCCTCGACGGCCAGCCGAACACACCGTTTTGGCTCAGTCGCCCTTTGGGCGGAGCGACTCGAGTCTGTCGAGCGCTCGCGACCGTTAGTACCTGGATGGTCGGCACGGAAGTCGGTTCCCTGACGTTTGCAAAACTGTTGGGTAGCTCCGCGGTTTTCATATGCGACAATCACATTGATCGCCATCAGGAACGGCTTGCAGAATTGAAGGCCCATTGGAAAAGGACGCGACAGAGCGGATCATATGGAATCACCGGGATTGCAACCATCGATATTGAGGTTTCTACCAATACTGCCTGTTGGGGAAGACTCCTGGATCGGCCGGACTTGGATGCAAATTCGATCCATTCTTTCAGCACAGGACCACGGCTTCGATTTCATCCCGGCGAGAGAAACCGATTGTTGGGCATTGAGTTTTCATGCGCCAACCTCGAATCGATCGCTCGGCAGCTTATTGAAAAAAAATCACTGATTCCTACGGATGGCGGGAGAATCACACTCTCTCCAGATCGAATGGACGGTTTGACGATCGGATTCAGTCAGTCTCAGACTGCGAGAGAAAAGGATTGATCCAGGGACAAATGCGAGTCGAACGGTTGGCTAACGTTACACTCTGTTCTCCTCAAACATCCGCATATGATGGTTGTACGTCTACGTTTGAATTTCTTGCCTAGATTACGCTTTACAAGCCTCGACTGAGTGGTAGATTTCTCAGTAACCAATCACAAACGAATCTCCTGCACGGTACTGAGTCATGGACATATCCGATCAGATTCTAAGACAGCTGCGATGGGTCAAATGGCTGAACGCCTTGATAAGGAAAGCGACCGAAAGACCCGAATGTGCATTGGTACAAGGGGAAAGCCTATTGTCAACTCGGCGAACGCAAGGAAGCTTTAAAGTCTATTCAACGCGTTCATGAGCTGGCTCCCACATGGCGAGACGAGCGGAAGAATGATCACCCCTGGCTGCTTACTCCAGAAAAGCCGGATGTATTCGTGCGTGCCTTATCCGCCTAGCTGAACTTTGTCCTTTCTCGCGTTTTCCACCCTTTAGCTCGCTGTCTGAACTACCGATGAGTAAGCGTGATGCCCGGTGTAGCTCAACCGACAGCGCATATCGTTGATGACCAACCCTCAGAACTATCCCAACTCTCTTTTGACGTCGTTCCGCGCTACTCATTGCGGCAACTACTTCTTTCTCATTATCACGCATGCTGGTACCACCTTGAGAAACGGTTAGCTTGGTCGCGAGGAATCTATCGGGAACAGCCGGCTGGACAGCTTCGCAATCTTAGTGGAATTCAGCAAGAACGGATGGCGTCGTTAAGGCGGCGCTTCCGCGTGCGATTTGAGCAGCAAGGAGAACAGATCACTGCGCTGAAGCAATACGACTATCTCGACGTGCTCGACCAAGCCTGGTCGGTTTTGAAATTACCGCGTTACACGGGTGGAGTCGTCCAGGACATCGGATCGAGTAACTTCTGGTACGCTGCTGTTTTACATGCTTTCTTTCGGCCTACGGAGATGGTCGGCGTTGAGGTAGAGGGACATCGAATTTACATCAACGGATATAGCCGTCTCGACTATGCACGCGGTTATATCCAGCACATACCGAACACGCAATTCCTCGTCCGTGACTATGCTTGCTACAATCGTCCGGCTGATGTCGTGACCGCATGGTATCCTTTTGTGACACCCGATCCTGTGCTGGCTTGGAGAATGCCGCTCTCCATATTGGCGCCGCGCACAGTGTTCTCGCAGATCGCCAAAAATCTGCGCCCTCACGGATTGTTCATCATGGTCAACCAAGGCAGAGAAGAAGCCGCCATCGCATCCGGCTGGTGCGAGCAGGTCGGTCTCGCCCGATGCGGCTCGTGTGAGCTCAAGGCCGTAGTGCGATCCCGGCTTCCCGCGGTGGTGTCATGTTGGATGCCCTCACACGCCTAGCCGTGAGTCCATCCCTGCGCTAGAATTGGTGTTGTGACACACTCCCTCAAGAACGCGGACGATCTTCGTTGGCTGATCGGGCATACGGGTGGTTTCCGCTCAGGGTATGTGACCGACGTGCAGATGTCCAAACGCCTCCTCTTCAATGAAGATTCCGGCCGGGAAGTTTCGGCCGGCACAACCGTTTCGATAACCATTCGGTATGAAACTCGCGGGATGGCGCGAGTGGCGAAACTCACCATGGCCGGTGTAACGGATTTTTCCATCTTTGAACAGGATGGCGTCGATTGTTCTACTCTGGGCACCATTCAAACGGAATTCAGCGCGGGGAAATTGCGTTTCTGGTTTGATCCCCAGGGAGAACTCTATGTGGTGTGCGATGAGGCCCATCTGGATGAAATCTCCACGCCATTCGTGACGGCAGACCAAGCGGCCGACTTCGCCCGGTGGACGTTCCAAGGTCGAACTGACGAGGGCCCCACGGTGCAATGGCTGTTACACGAATTGGATCGAGCCGGTCTGCTCTGTTCTTGGCGTGAAGCGAAGCGGGCTGTCGCGATTCATCCGGCGGTGCAGTGGGAGGGCGATCTCATTCCAACGGGCGAATCCACGGCCAACGGGGAGAATATGGTCCATGTCATGGCCTACGGCCCACTGGAGGGGCAGGGTTTCGGTCTCATGCTCAGGGTGTGTGGTATTCAGGACCGGCGAATGAGCCGGGTACTCGAAGTTCTGGCCAATCGGATCACTCAACATTTTCCCGGTGATTGCCTCGTCGGCACAACGATCATCCCCGGACGTGAGTGGGAAAACTGGTTGCTTCGGGAGCACCGTGCACGGCACGGTCGATGAGCAGAATTGACAAGGAGCAAGCCGATTAGTGCGCGTGTTCGGGAGAATAGTGCCCGTTGCCGTTCCCGTTTGCAAAACCGGCTGTACTGTTGCCGTTCATATACCCCGCGGGAGTGTGACCCGCGGCGGTTCCATTGGTTGATTTGCCCTTTGCATTGACACATTCCACCAAAGCCCAAAACCGCAATGGGTTGACTCTTTGATTCCGCGCGATCTGCAGAGATGTACCCTCTAAAACGGTATTCAGCGACAAATCCGTTCGCCAACCGAGGTGCTTGGTCAATGGAGAAATCACTTTTTCCACGGCGGCGATGACCTTGTTGCCGTTGCTGAAGTGGTTCAGCATGATGATGCGGCCACCAGGGCGGCAGACCCGAATCATCTCATTGACGACTTTTCGATAATCGGGGACCGCCGTCACGACATAGGCTGCAACCACCGTATCGAAGCTATCATCAGTGAACTCCATGGCTCCTGCGTCCATGCGATGAAGCTGGACGTGATCAAGGCGGTGGGCTTCGGCTTTTTCTTTGGCTCTTGCCAGCATACCTTCGGACAGATCAATCCCGACAATTCGGCAATGCCGCGGGTACATCGGAAGGGCGAGACCGGTCCCTACTCCCACCTCGAGAATGTGTTCATCGGGCTGTACATTCAGATTCCGGATAGCCGATTCGCGCCCTTCATGAAACACTTTTCCAAAAACCTTATCGTAGAACCCCGCGTAAGAGGTGTACACACGCTCAATCTTGTTGGGATCCATGCTTTCCTCCAAACCTCACACGATCCGGCCTCTGCCGACCTCACTCTTTCGGAGGCGGCGAAAACCATGGCAACGCGGGGAAAAAATTGAGGCGGGAAATCCACGTAGTACTAGGCCCGCCCAGAACGCAGACCGGCGTACTCTAGCCAATCTTATCTTCATGAGTCAACAGATTCTTCGAGGCCCGAGATGGAAATACTTGTCTAAAGTCATACGGGCCGAACAGCAATTTATGTCTCGCCTCCTTGATTCAGGCGCCGTTCCTATGTGATAGCTACGATGATGATATTGGCCGGCATGTTCGCAGGCATCCTGTTTATTGGGCTGATCGTCGGGGATTGGCTGTATTTTATCCGCCTGACCCCCGACGCCATTCGGTACGGTTGCCGTGTTGCGAACAATCCGGATCAGTGGCCCGGAACCGCGATGACAACCCTAGGCGATCGTTTCACTCCGGAGGGCGTGCTGATGCTTCCACATGGAGTGGCCTGGTATTATCCTCAGCTTTCTCAGATTGCGATTCGCCCCCAATATCGATTGTTTTCCAGGCGATTCCGGACCGCTTGGCCGGTGAAAGGCCTGATTCATCTTTCACCGCATGACCAATCGCTGCATACGTTGTGTGTCAAGCGTATGCCATGGTCCTCGGCCCTCATGACACTCCTATGGTTTGCGCTCGTCTTGATCGGGTCCATCACCTTCGTCGTGCAGTATGGCATGGATGGAGGATTTGCTTCACTGGGGGGAACCCTTACGGGCGTGGCGGTCATCGCCCTTGCCGGCCTTGTGATGGCCTTTGGACTCGTGACAGTAGCCCTGGCGTATCGGATCGAGGACAGCCGCCTCATGAAAGTTTATGACGAGCTACGCGCCGCGATGAAACCTCCCTCCCCTTCTTGATGATCATTTATGTAAGAAAGAGTTGCAAGAAGTGGTCGTACTCAACAGGCAACGTAAGAGTGGACCGATTGCGCGCCAGACCGGCTATGATTCCACGATGTTTTTTTGCCAAACCTGATGCCTCAAAGGCATGACTGAACCGCTGCCAACGGAGGCCGGAATCGGTCATGATTCGAGTTTGTTCTTCTTTCGGAAGCCCATGTATGATGGTCGTGAGAGTGCGGACCGCTTTCTCCACGCTTTCATACGGCGGAGCCAGTTTGAGCCCGGCATAAAACGTTTCGAGGTGGCGGCGAAATTCCTCTTTGAGGGTTTGGGTCTGATCGTGGGTGGGCGGTGCAGCTTCAGGCATGATACTTCAACGATGATACGGCATGAAGAAACGATGTGACAACCTTTTATGGAGGAATCTATGAATCGATTGGGCAAAGGACTTCTGATGGTAGCGGCACTGGCCGTGTTGGCCGGCTGCTCTTCCCACCATCACCGCGGCATGATGGGAGGCGGCAACAGCGAGGCCTACTGGCAGAAGGGTCAGCAAGACATGGAAGGGCTGATCAATCGAACCGTCAAAGATCCAAACAAGGCCAACCAAGCCAATGTGCTGGCCGGCGAGATCATCAAGGAGCTCAAGGCAAGCCGTGAACGGGAACGTGCCTATCACAGAGACCTCTATACCTTGAACACCAGCTACACCGCGGCGCCCGAAGAATTTACAAAGATCCTCAACGAGGCCAACATCCAGAGGATGCAGAGCTCGGCGAGGGTGCTGAGCCTCCGGTTTAAAATGAAGGATCTGATGACGGCCGATGAATGGACGGCGCTCTCGGATCGCATGATCTCTTACAGCAGCCGGTACCAACACGGAAGCACCGGAGCAAAGGCAGCATATTGAGAAGGTCTAGGTTGAGGTTAAGGTTGAGACTGGAGAGGGGACGGTTGGGAGTATTCCCTCAACCTAAACCTTAGCCTCATCCTACTTTCAGGGCGCGGCTTTGAGCGGCACACTGGTCCAAGACGAACCCGCATCGATGGAACGATAGAGACCACTCCCATTCGTGCCGGCGTAGAGTATTTGCGGATTCTTGGGATTTATGGCGAGCGCGCGAATATTGAGCGTCGCCAGGCCGTGGTTCATCGCCTGCCATGTCTTTCCGCTGTCTGAGCTTTTCCAGACTCCAGCTCGCCCGCCGATATAGAGCTGCAACGGCTCCGTTGGGTGAAGAAGAATACTGCTGATAAAGGGATCGGAGAGGGATTGGCCGATTCGTTCCCACTGCTCTCCGTTGTTCGTGGTGCGAAAGAGCCCCTTCGTTGTCCCTGCATACACGATGTCGGTGTTTGTCCGATCGATTTCAATGGCGTTGACACCCAGCGCCATGGAGGCCATCAGCTCGCTCTCCGGAATCAGCCCGTTGTTGATCCTTTTCCATGACCTCGCCCCATCGTCCGAGCGATACATCCCGCCGGTTGTTCCCCCGAACAGGATGGTGGGATCTTTAGGATTGATGGCGATGGACGTCACTATATGGACTTCCTTCATTCCATTCATCCGTTCTTCCCATTCACGGCCTGCGTCCTTCGTATGGAATGCCCCCACCGTCGTCGCGATGTAGATCTTCTCGCTCAGGGCGGGATGGAACACGAATTGATTCACGAACGAGACATGCTCTTTCAGTCCGACATTATGCGGCAACCAATGTTGGCCCCCGTCGGGACTTTTGTAGACCGCATCTCCCATCGTTCCGGCATAAACCGTGGCCGGTAAGAGAGGATCGATGGCGAGTGTGGTCACCCGGCGCGCACTGAAGCTAGGAAAGCGTTCCCATGTCCCACCGCCGTCGCGCGATTTGTAGACAGCGTCGTTCGTCGCCACATAGAGGATATTCGCGTTGGTTGGATGGAGCGCGATCGAGACGATGGATTCGCTGTCCTTTTGACAGCCTGCTGCTCCTAGCCCGATGAGCAGAAGGCCAAATGAAAACAGGCGAAAGTAATGGAGATGCAGCATCATTGTGGTAGCGGGACCTAATCATAGGGATCGGATGGGAGTCAATATGACTCTTCAGAGTTGGCTGAGGTGGAATCTGCGCATATCGCCTTGGTATCGAGATAGCCCAGAGGTTCCGAACTTGCCTTTTGTACGCCTCAGGCGTATAGTTTGGCCGTGTTCACATTCATTGAATCGTCCATCTTCGCACGGATACTTTCCTCATATTTGGACGACGATGAATATTCCGAGTTGCAGCAGTTCTTAATGCACGATCCAGAGGCCGGAGATGTGGTTCCCGGTTCCGGCGGTGTTCGGAAGATACGCTGGTCCCTGCCGGGAACGGGGAAGCGCGGTGGGCTTCGGATCATCTATTTCGTGCGGTACCGACCCAACGAGTTCTGGATGTTGACGCTTTACGCAAAGTCAAAGCGCGAGAATGTGCCGTCGCACATTCTCAAGCAACTAGTGGAGGCATTTAAAAAATGAATAAGAAGCTAACCGGCAAGGCACTCGCAAAATTCGAGGCCAAACGCGATGTGTGGCAAGAAGTCCTGGACGGCGTACGGGAGATCAAAGCTGGAAAAGGAAAGCGGACCAACCTTGAAGCCAAGTCCTACGTCGTTCGCGTACGGTTGATGAGCGGGCTTTCCCAAGCCCAATTTGCCGCTGCGCTGGGCGTTTCGAAGCGCACCCTGGAACAATGGGAGCAAGGCCGCCGTAAGCCGTCGGGTGCCGCGAAACAGCTCTTGAAGATCGCGGAGCGCCATCCCGAAGTTCTCGTTGAAGTGGCGGCGTGAACGGTATCCACGGTTTTCTCATACCAGCGGTTCTAGAATATTGAACTCTTTATGAGGGACTCATTGTCTGAGTTTGATGGCCAACTGCTAGATGGGTTGGATTTCTGTCGAAGAGTCTATAGCTTGTTCGACCTCATAAGATCCGCACCCAACGGTATCGAACGAATCCGATTAAAATCCTGTCCTGTTGAGAAAAAACTGATGGGTGAGTTGTTGCCAATCTGCAGGTATATCCAAACCTACTATCGACTGGGGAGATATATATCTGTCCGTTGGGTTGATGGGAATCAGTCATAGGACGCCGAACTTCATCAAGCAGGTGTTTACATTGAAAGGGGATACATCCCTTCAGTCGCATACCTCGAAGCAACTTGCGCCATGCATCAGAACGAGCACTGGATTTGGAAGCTCTTGAACGAAGGAAAACCGACATTCGCACCTGAGGGGATTGAGAAGCTCAAAGGGACGCCTGTCGAATCGAAAGCGGTGGCATTCTCGGGCAGCGAGCACATTTCTAGCTTTGCCCCCTCGGTTATTTCTTTGATACGCGAGAAGATGCAGATTAATTACCCTGAGAACACATCTCTTGTCGTTCAGTGCTACTTGAACTCCCTCTATACCTTAAACGATTGGCGCCAGCTCACCGTGACGGTTGAGCAAGAGATTCGAACGAGTCGATTTCAAGAAGTGTTATTGGTTAACGGAACTAATGACCTCTCAACACCGCTATCGCTGCACACTACATAACCTCTCTCATGTGGAGGATTACATCGCCACATAGTGATTCAGATACGTATTTAGTAAGGTGCGCCAGGATAGGCTTCCCAAGTTACTCGAAATAGTCAGGTCAAATTATGAGCGACCTTGTCTATAGCCCTCTTCGGTATCGAGACCGCTGGTTTGCCTACTTAGACTTGCTAGGGTTTACAAACCTTGTCCGGACTAACGCCATTGAGGGTGTCCTTCCTGTTTACTCAGAAGCGCTTAAGCGTATGCGGGCTGCCTGCAACCTCGGCAAAAGTGAAGTTGGACTCCTTACATCATGGTTCTCGGACACCTTCATCATTTACTCACGCTCTAATAGCCTTCGAGACTTTGCGCACGTGGAGAGTGCCGCAAGAATTTTCTTTCAGCTTCTTCTCATAAAGAACATCCCGGTTCGCGGCTGCATTAGCCACGGCAAGCTTTACTCCCATGTCAAGGAGAATGTTTTTGTCGGTCCTGCTCTAATTGAAGCTCATCTGTATGGCCAGGCACTAAACTGGGTAGGCTTCTGCCTGTCCCCAAGCATCGAAGAAAAGCTGAAAGACGCGTTGCCTCTAGAGCAAAGGGCTCACTACCGTAAGGTCACTGACCGAAACATTTTAAGAAGTGCGCCAGTGGACCATGTGTACGCGTTTGCGTTCAACAACGGAACTGTGAATGGTCGAAATCCGTATCGGAAGGCACTGGAAGCCATGAAAGCGAATGCGCCACCTGAAGTAATCGAAAAGTATGTCAACTCGCTGGCATTTCTCGACCGCTTTGCTTAAAAGGACGTTCAACGCGGATGCTACTTACTGCTACATGCAGCGACGGTCAACCAGCAAGGGTTGGATTGCGTGAGCAATGCGTTAGAATGGAAGTAGGACCGAATTTAAGGGAGGTTTGACCCCCTTTGTTGTGATCTGGACGACACTCTGGAGTTGCAAGTTCCATGATGGGTTGAGGTAACGCCGTAAGGTGTCTAGAACCAGAGACCCGCCTGCCGGTTTTCTTCCTGCACCGTAGCATAGGTAGATGGGTCATACCGAATTGTGCGCTCAGTGCCGCCGACATGCTTCAATCCGGCTTCCTCTTGGTCTCCTCTTTACGCTGTGCTAAAGTTTCGCTGCTGGCCCATCCCTAAAGGAGGCGTTGCAATGAACATCCAATCCACGATTGGTCTTCTGGTTGTCCTAATGTTCACGGCGGGAACAGCTCAGGCCCAGGGTATCTTCGATAAGATGCTTGACCGCGCCGTGGATAGCGCCGAACGCAAAGCTCAGAACCGAGTGAACCAGCGCATCGATCAATCCATCGACAAGGCCATCAACAAAACTGAAGAGACTATGCAGTGCGTCGCCACCGATCAGGAGTGTTTAAAGCAGGCGAAAGAGGCAGGCAAACAGGTCTCAGTCGTCAACCAACCTACCCTGTCCGATTCAGCAAAGTGCGTCGTGACGGACACGACCTGTCTCAAACAGGCCAAGGCGCAAGGGAAGAAGGTTGAGATCGTGGAAGAAGCTGAACTCGATACACTCCGTTGCTCTGCGACCGATGCTGGATGCCTGAAGCGCGCCAAGGCAATGGGAAAGAAAGTTGAAATCACCGACTGATCGCGTCCGGTCCTTCTCGTCGTTCACTCTGTTTCCCGTACGCGTAGATAAGATCGGACAGTTGATCGAACGACGGATAGCTAACCCTTTTCCTTCTCTTACATCTTGAGGCGCTCGGCCTAGCTACCGCGTTTATTACACACAGAGAGATAACCGTCTTTTGATTCTGCTTGCCGGTGGTGACAAGTCATCCCAGCAGACGGACATCCGAAAAGCCATTCAATTAGCGAAGCATTTGTAGGACGAACGAACCATGCCCAAAGTCACAAGAAAGAAGCCTGCTCAGCCAAAGGCGAGAACTAAAACAATTCCCTACGACCTCTCGGCTCAATTGCGGACGTCTGAGGAAATGGCCGCTTACCTGGATGCGTGGCTTGAAGAAGCCCCTGATGATGCGACAGGAATTGCCCGAGCCTTGGGTGATATTGCACGGGCGAAAGGAATGGCCCACGTGGCAAGAGAAGCGGGGTTAAGTCGCGAAAGTCTCTACAAAGCTCTGAGCACCGATGGAAATCCTAGCTTTGCGACCATTCTGAAGGTTGCGCGGGCTCTCGGCATCAAACTTCATGCCGAAG
Source organism: uncultured Nitrospira sp. (assembly GCA_964587955.1). Classification (GTDB taxonomy): domain Bacteria; phylum Nitrospirota; class Nitrospiria; order Nitrospirales; family Nitrospiraceae; genus Nitrospira_D. The sequence goes on along the minus strand of CAZPNQ010000005.1, from coordinate 40,648 downwards.
CAGCCTAAGCTTGCATCCGTGATAAGGTCAAACACTAGTCATTAACTCTGTCTCCTCTACATCCTGAGACGCTCAGCGTAACCGGTCAACTCGACGTAGCCTTGGCCTTTGACAGACCGGCCTTGTTTGGTGCCTGTCACGGCCACCGCTCCTTCCCAATAGGACACCTTGGTGCTGCGCGAGGTACGCAATTCCTGATCCGCGAGCAGCGGGGTGACGTCCAGCACGAGATCAAGTGATGGGAACTTAAGCCGCCATCGGCTGGGATATGTTGCCTTGCTTTCGGTACTGGTCCACGTTCCGGTCGATTCGATTTGAAAGTCGGTCACCTCGAGATGTCGAGCGCGTCCATCCGGGGACACGGCTGTTCCGCTCGACGCAAGATCGGACGATCCGTCTTTTCGACGCATCCGATACAGCATGAGTTCGGTGTCGTCCTCCAATTGGATACTGAACCAATCCCATCCGACTTGATCCGTCCCGAGTTCGGCCGAGCCGAATTCATGGTCCATCCAGCTCGTGCCGGACACATCGAATGACTCACCATCGATCGTGAGCTTCCCGCTCGTCACAAGTCTCGTGAACGAATAGTAGTGAGAGGCTTGACCTACATCTTTTCCCTTTCGACTGATGCCGGCCGCGCCGTGAGTAACGAGAGGCTTGGCCGGTTGGAGTGTGAGAGCGAGGGCATGCGTCCCGTCGCGGGCTACCAACGTGTGTGAACCGATCGAATCTATTGAGGCTTCGGCACGCCAATCATCGATCCAGACACGGAGCCGCGACTCGTCGGCCCCGGCCTTTCCCAACCCTTCACGGCTGAACTTTTCAGAGAAATGAAACCGTTTGCCGGTGATGTCGGTTACAGCGAAATGGGCCAAATAGAGATCCCTCACCGACCATTTTGACGGAAGCGTTTTAATGTCTTCAGGCGGGACCCCGCGACGGAAGAACGTCAATTCAAAACCGAACGACCGGCCGCTTTTTGAATGCAGATGGCCCGTGTAGTACCACCACTCGGTCCGATAGGCCGGATGAGATCCATGGTCTCGGGGAAAATTGTACCGGTAACCGGCGGTGGCAAATTGAAACGGGGTCGGAGGCGAATCGGATCCACATGCCCCACGGAAGTCGGAACCCAAGAAGGCCACGATGAGAACAACGAATCGAACGATATGCATCAACCGCCTCGGATCATGGGCCGACTAACGCATGGGGGTGGTAGAGCCTGATGTCTTGGGCTGTTTATATCACGTGCGCATTCGAATCAACAAATCGGCAGTCTCAGAGCGATGTTTCGCATTTACCCGTGGCGCGACGATCAAGGCACGGCGTTGACAATTTTCACACGTCTCAGCTATCGTGAGCCCATGCAGACTGATCGTGAACGTGGACCGTCTGACCGAGGTCCGTCCAAACATTCCGAATCGTTTCCGATTCCCGATCGCCTTCCGGTGTTTCCATTACCCAATGTCGTTTTTTTCCCCAAGACGTACCTGCCGCTTCACATTTTCGAACCGCGCTATCGCCGGATGATCGCCGATGTGACGATGGGCGGTCAATGTATCGCCATGGCACTCCTTAAAGAAGGGTGGGAGCCCGACTACTATGGGAATCCGGCAATCTATCCCGCGCTGTGTATCGGACGGATCGTGAGTGTGCAACCATTGCCGGACGGACGCTCCAACATCTTGCTGCAAGGACTCGAACGGTGCGAGATTTCCGCGGAACACTTCGACAAACCCTATCGGGAAGCGACGATTCGTGTCACGCCCATGCGTTCCAACGAGGGGCTGACCAAAAGCGTTCGCCGTGCCTTGATCGACGTGCTCGGGCGATACCTCCAAGCGAGAGAGGATAGCGCGGCGTGGCAAGGGTTCTTCCGCGAAGAAGTCAGCGACGAAGTTTTGGTCAATACCCTCTCAACCTATTTGGATTGTACACCCTTGGAAAAACAATTCTTGCTGGAAGCCGACGGACTCCACCAGCGGGCTCGTCGTTTGAACGACCTGGTTCAGTTCATGCTGCATGAACATCACGGCACGAAGGGCTGGGACTGATGGATCGATCCATTGCAATCGACGTCAGCCGCCTCTGCAAAACGTACGACAGCCATAAGGCTGTCGATGACCTTTCGTTTCAGGTCTACGGCGGAGAGATCTTTGGCCTGCTGGGACCGAACGGCGCAGGGAAAAGCACCACGCTTCGCACGCTCATCACGTTGCTACACCCGACATCCGGCACGGCAACCGTCATGGGTTACGATACCGTGCGCGAGGCGGACAAGGTACGGACCGTCATCGGGTATGTACCCCAAGAGCGGGCCATCGATCGGTTCCTCACGGGGCGAGAGCACCTCCAATTGCTGGGCGCACTCTATCATTTGACGAAAGAAGAAGCGGCCAAACGCATCGGCGAGCTGCTCAAACTGGTTGAACTGGAAACCCATGCGGACCGGCCTGCCAAAACCTATTCCGGCGGGATGAAGCGCAAGCTTGACATAGCCTGCGGGTTACTGCCTGACCCCAAAATCTTGTTTCTCGACGAGCCCACGCTCGGCCTTGATGTGCAAAGTCGCCTTCGGATTTGGGAATACGTCCGAATGCTCAAAGCCCGTGGGATGACGATCGTGATGACGACGAACTATCTGGATGAGGCCGATCGACTCTGCGATCGGCTCGCCATTATTGACGGCGGGAAGATCAAAACACTGGGTTCCCCCGCTGAGCTCAAGATCGCTCTCGGCGGAGATATCGTGGCTCTCACTCTGAAAGAGACGAACCGGATTCAGTCGCTGGAGTCGGACTTAACCGCCCGCCCGGCGATCAAGAGCGTGCGGGCGACCGCTAAAGGCTTGGATATCAGAGTCGAATCGCCCGAAAAGGCATTGCCCACTATTCTTGAATCGGCCAATCGACTAGGCTGCGAAATTGAGTTCATTCAATACAACCGCCCTCGCCTAGACGATGTGTTTATCGCGCATACCGGGAGAGCCATTACCGAAACACCTCCCGAAGTCGAATCGGTGTAAAGGAGTCACGTGACGCACTATTGGCAAGAAATCAGCGCCTTGACGATGCGGTGGGTCCGGCGGTTGAGCCGGGAAAAATTCAGTATGCTGTTCACCTTGGTGCAGCCGATGCTGTTCTGGCTCATCTTTTTCGGAAACTTGTTTCAACAGGCTGCGGATACGCAAGTCATGCGGGCTCCCAATTACATCAGCTTCCTCGCGGCCGGTGTCGTCGTCATGACGGTTCTCAATAACGGCTTGGCAGGAGGCGTCGATCTGCTCTTTGACAAGGAAAACGGGTTCCTCGAACGGTTGATGTCCACGCCGATTCATCGAACCTCCGTCATTCTGAGCCGCTTCATCTTCGTCATGGCGATCACGTCGATGCAGGTCCTCGTGATCCTTGGTGTGTCGTACCTTTTCGGTGTTCATCCCGCCACCGGCATTCTCGGCGTGGCGACGATCTTGCTGATCGGGATGATGTTCGGTATCGGCCTGACGGCCATCTCCATGGCGATGGCCTTCTCCGTTAAGAGTCACGGCGATTTCTTTTCCGTCTTGGGGTTTCTTTCACTGCCGATGATCTTTCTCAGCTCGGCGTTGGTGCCGTTGTCGGCGATGCCGGCCTGGATGAGTTTTCTCGCGCAATTCAACCCGATGACCTGGGCTATCGATGCGGTGCGGCCCTTGATTCTATCCGGCTGGACTGAAGCCTTGCCGCACGTAGGAATGGTCGTCCTGATCATGCTCATATTCGATGCTCTGTGTCTGTACGGCGGGGCCAAGGCATTCCGCCGTGCGATGGGGTAACCTCACCATGAACCATGGATCGCTTGACTGACGACTGAATCCGTCGGACCATGATCTCGATGCAGCCATACATCAGCCTGTGAACGACGGAGCCGTAGGAATGATTCCGGAAAATCAAATCCGTGCGTTGATTCGCCTCCTGTCCGATGAGGACGACCGGATCGTCCGCACCATCAGCGGGAGACTCATCGATATCGGTCCCTCGGCCGTCCCACTCCTCCAAGAAGCGGAAATAGAGCAACCGGAAATGGCCGATCGGATCGCGTCCGTCCTGGAGGAAATCAGAGGAAGCAAGCTGGAGGATGAGCTGGCAAGCCTGACCGCGCTCACGGACGAAGCCATGAGCTTGGAAGCCGGCGCGTTCTTGATCGCCCGCTACGCCTATCCTGCGCTCGATGTGGCTCGTTATCATGAACAACTGGATACAATGGCAGGCGAAGTCCGAGCCCGTATCGGCTACCGAGCGTCCGGGGAAGAAGCCGTCAACGCTCTCAATCGATATCTGTTTATAGAGCAAGGGTTTAAGGGGAACACCAAAAACTACTATGAGATTGAAAACAGCTACATCAATTGCGTCATCGATCGGCGGGTCGGTATTCCCATCAGCCTGTCCGCGGTCTACCTCTTAATTGGACAGCGATTGGCACTGCCTCTGTTCGGCATCGGCATGCCGGGGCATTTCCTGGTCAAATACGAGTCCGACCGCTACAAGATTTTCATCGACTGTTTCAACGGCGGAGCGTTGCTGACGGAAAAAAACTGCGCCCGTTTTCTGACCGAGGCCGGATATGGATTCGATGATAAGTATCTGCAAAAAAGTCCGGTTCCAGCGATTCTATCCCGCATGATCAAGAACCTCTTGGCCATCTACTCCAAGTCGGGTGAAACGGAAAAGACTACCCGCTTGACCAAGTTCATCGAGATCCTCGGGGGAGCTCCTCGCGAAGAGGGGCTTTAGTTAAACTCGAATCGTCAGAAGATCCTTCCCCTTCCAAATCTTTCCCCCATACTGCTCGCCTGCTTGGGCTTTGACGTCGTACCGATCCGCAATCGGATAGAAATGCGAGAGCACGAGTCGGCCGAGGCCTGCCTCCTTCGCCACTTGACCGCACTGCCCGGCGTGCAGATGAGCAGGGCCTGGGCGATTGGCCGGGAACGAGCAATCGAGTACGGCAAGATCGGCATCAGTGCAAAGCCGGACGAGAGCATCGCAATACTGTGTGTCTCCCGAGTACACCATAGCTTTATTCCGATATTCGATCCGATAGCCGACGCTCGAAAGATCGGGAACGTGAACCATGGGTTTGGGAATGATGCGGGTGTCTCCGATCATGAAAGGTTTGTCGGATACCTCCTTAAAAGTGACGCGGAACGGCGCCGGGGAAAAACTTGGGAAGCTCTGCATGATTGTTTGAAGTAGACGGATCGTGCCTTTGGGGCCGATGAGAGTCATCCCTGGACGATGGCCTCCTCCGTATTTGTTGTAGATCACCGCATCGAAAAAGAACGTGATGAAATCCGAAAAGTGGTCCGCGTGAAAATGGGAAAACAGGATGTGCCTGATCTGATGTCGATCGACACCGGTTTTGATCAGATTCATTAATGTGCGTGGGCCGAAGTCTAGGAGAATATTGTGATCCGTGCGAATTAAGTACCCGGCTGCGGCTCGGGTCGGATGCACATTGGTGCCTGAACCCAGAATAGTCAGACGCATAGATCAGATCTGTCGGCCATGAGTTTAAGGAGCTACGCTCAGTTGAGCGAGGATCGTTTGGGCTTCCATTAAGTCAGGGTTGGTGCTGTGTTCACTCAATCCGAAGCGGGCGGAACTCAGGATACGTTTAGCCATTTCTGGCTTACTCTGCTTTCGCAAGAGGTTCGCCATACTCGTTGCGGCTCGAAGTTCCAACATTTTTGCATGCTGGTCCTGAGCGATCATCAAAGCTTCGGAGAAGCACTGCTCGGCTGCAAGAATAGATTGATCGGATTGCGCCAGGAAGAGTTCGCCTTTCAGTCGCAGAATTTCCGCCTGCCAGCAGAGCTCTCCCTGAGCGGCCAGCTCTTGTGCCTGCTGGATAGCGGCCAAGCCTTCCGCTATGTGTTGGTTCCGCAAATGATTCTCTGCAAGTAACGCCAAGGTATAGGTATTGTTGAGACTCGCTTTGGCTCTCTGTGCGGCAGAGAGTCCTTCCATTAACCGTTCGACTCCCTTTGCCTTTCCCTGCTCGGCCAGAGCCCAGCCTTGGAAGGACATCGCCCAGGCCAAAGGCACTTCAAATGAGTATTTGGTGGACAGCTCGATTGCGTCTTCGGTCAGTCTGAGCGTTGTATGTGTGTCGCGAAGAGTCGAATAGGCCCATGAAGCGGTCGCTAACGTAAAAGCCATTGTGAATGGATGTTCCAACTCCCTTGCCATGGCAATCGCCTCTGCCAGCAGCATTTCAACCTGATCCAGCTCTCCCAAAACCCATAAAGTTCTCGCCAACATGATTCGTGCAGTAATGCCGGGGTCTTGAGTGTAGGGTACCACTTGCGACCGATGTCGCTCTGGGTCATATAGCGACTTTGCTTCTAGTAAATGTGTCTTGGCTTCGGCAAACCGGCCAAGAAAGGAATAGGTCGAGCCCACACTCTCGTGAGCGCGAATCAGCAAATCGGGGTTGTGCTGGTGAGTCGCCCAGGAGAGAAGACTTTCGGCCAGTGTGCATGCCTTCGCCAGAGGCCCTCTGACCAGATGGAACACCCATAATCCCCACATCGAGAGGAAATATTGCTCGGAGCTAGGATTTATCTGTGAAAGACTGCTTGCCCTGAGATAATTGCGTTCTATGTCATCGGAGGCATACCCTTTTAATGACAGCAAGGGAGCGCCGCGTGCGATGAGGAGCGTCAGCTCAGAACCATCATGTTCCAGACCTTGCGGCAGATCCTTAAGCATTTGCAGGGCGCGATCGAAATGGCTGAGCGCTTCGATATTCGCAGATCGTGCGACATCTCTCTGCGCCGCACGGGACCAATACTCGATGGCCGGACCAATCAATCCCGCCTGTTCATAATGATAGGCCAGCAACTCCGGTTCCGTTTTGACGCGTTCTGCGAACCGACTCTCTAGCGCTTTTGCGATACGGGTATGGAGGGCTCGGCGTGATTTTTTGGACAGCGTGTTATAGGCAGCGTCTTGGATGAGTGTGTGCTTAAAGAGATACTTCGCACCAGGGATATCGCCCTCTTGAAAAATGAGTCCTGATGCACTCAGCAAGTGAAGCGCATTTTCCAGTTCACCAGCAGTGACATCAATAGTCTCTCGTAACAGCTCATAGCTAAACTCCCGCCCGATCGTGGCCCCCATTTGAATAATGTCCTTGGCAGGACCCAATCGGTCTATCCGTTCCATCAGCAAGGCTTGCAGAGAGTCCGGAATGGATAATTCCTTTAATGGCGCTTTCAAGCTGAATGAATCTTCCTCTTCAGCCAGCAATCCGGACTGGAGCACGCTTTCCGCCAACTCCTCGATATACAGAGGGACGCCGTCGGTCTTGGCCAAAATCGCTTGCTCCACTTCGAGCGGAAGCGTTTTCCCTCTGGTCATCGATGCAAGAAGCTCTACACTATGCCGCCGAGGAAGTCGGCTCAACGTCAGGAACGTAACGTGACCGTAGCCCACCCAAACCGGCCTAAAGTCAGGCCGAAAGGCGATGACTAATAACACCTGCATAGCCTGTATGCGGTCAATAATCCTCGTCAGAAGGTCCATTGTTGTAGGATCAAGCCAATGGGCGTCTTCCACGATAAAGAGCGTCGGACGACGACCTGCCAGTCTTTGGAGTTGCTGCACGAGTGCTTCAAGGGTCATTTCTTTCCGTTTTTCAGACGACACATTCGGTGGCGGGTGTTGGCCGTCTGCTCGGATTGAGAGCAGGTCGGCCAGTAATAACACGGTAGTCCGATCTTCGATGCCGCTGTTGATGGCTAGCGCGTCGAGCTTCTGCAGTTGCATCGAGGGTGTGTCTTCACCACACAGTCCGGCCATTTGTCGGAGATACGTGATGGCCGGATAGAGTGCTGTATTGGTGTGATACGGCGAACATTGAAATTGAATCGTCTGGCAATCCTCCTCGGTAAGTCGGTCACGCAGACTGCGGACCATGCGAGACTTCCCGATACCGGCTTCACCGCAAAGGAGAACCACCTGCCCTTCCCCGCAGGTAGCTTCGTGCCATCGACCCAGGAGGAGCGCCATTTCGTGCTCCCTACCCATGAAATTGCCTAATCGACCGGATCGATAAGACTCGAACCGGCTGGCCGATGGTTTGATATTTAGAACCTGCCATACATGTACCGGAGTTTCGAATCCCTTGAGAGAAAAAGTGCCCCGATCGTCAAACTCGAACTCGCTTCCGACCAGGCGTTTCGTCATTGAGTCAACAACCAACTGATTGGGTGCTGCCAATGCCTGCAGGCGGGCTGCCAGATTCGGAGTTTCCCCGAAAACAGACCGCTCCTTTGCCGTCTCCTGTCCCATGACTTCGCCCACGATCACATGCCCGGTTGCGATCCCTATTCGTGCTGCAATATCAAACCCCCATTGGGCGGGGTGTTCGCGGGGAAGGGCCTTTACCAAATCCAACACAGCCAGTCCGGCATGTACTGCACGTTCCGCATCGTGCTCGTGCGCATGAGGATATCCAAAATACACCAACAGACCGTCACCCATGTATTTTGCGATGTAGCCATTGAAGCGGCTGATCGCTTGGCTACAGGTGTCGAGAAAACGCCGGATGGCCGTTTGGAGATCTTCAGGATCCAACTGACTCGCCAACGCTGTGGAACCGACAAGGTCACAAAACATGATCGTCAATTGGCGACGTTCTGCTCGCTCTCCGTCGGAAGGGGACGGCTCCAGGCCGGTTCCAACTGGTTGAGACTTCGTGCCGTCAGTCTCATCGCTTTGTGACAACTGTGCGATGGAACGCAAAATCTTTTTCCGATGACCCAGCAAAACGCCCAGCGACGCCAAGTCGCCATCATTGAGTTCGGACAGGACGTCCCAGGTAATGGCGTTCTGTTGAAATGATTCTCTATAGACCCCGAGGCCAAGACGTTCCAGCCAAGCTGATACGCGGTTATCCATGATCAACTGGATTGACGATGAATGGTCATGCACGGATCGATGCAGCGCACGAACCGGACTGGTTCCCTATTGCAGACAGGGAGACCGTGATTGATAATGCTGCTGTGGCCCGCAATGCAATGAAGCCTCTTCATCAGCCTCTAGTACGATGGGTAGAGCATTGGATCATCTCTCTCGGAATGTCGGTGATCGCATACCTGCTCGAGAGAGTGATTCTACGTTCGATCAAGAACAGCGGAGCGAAACATTGACGTCTACACACGGCTCATAGAAAGACTCGTGTTTATCGCCCGCGTGTCAGATCAATAACCAATCCAACGGTCAGCAGACCGGCAACGATGCCAAACACGACCGGTATCCAGTCAGCGACTGTTGCCGACGTGGCCGTGAGCCCACTGGCAAGAATGCTTGCCGCAGCGGTCAGACCCAATGTTAGACGCCGTCCTGTGTGACGAACGATCTCTTCGAGCGAGCCGGCCCGAAAATTGACGACGAGTTTTTCGCCCGGGCGCGCACCGATCAGATGCTCGATGGCCTCGATCACTCGTTCCGCCCGTACCTTCAGCTTCTGTGACTGATACATCAGAGATTTGGGGTCGAGCGCAGCCCCCATGCGTTTGATCGTCACGCGCATTAAGAACTTGCCCGCGACTTCGTATGGATCAAGCTTTGGATCGAGATCCGCCGTCGCCAGCTGCACTTGCGCAAGCGCTTTGGCCGCAAGTGTCAGCGACGCCGGTAACGGGACACCGTGACGGAATCCGATCGTGCTCATTTCTTGGAGGAGAGGTCCGATCTGCATCTCGGACAGAGCCGCCTTGCGGTATTTCGCCATGACTTCACCGATTTCACTTTTGAACCGGGGCACATCCAGATCGCTGCGATCGAGAGAACCTGTCATCATCAGTGTGACGTCACTCAGAAAATCGACGTCCTCCTTCCACAGTGCCATCAGCAGTAACAAGAGATGCTCACGCACGTTGGCATCCACGGCGCCTACCATCCCGAAATCGAGCATGTAGATGCGGTCCCTCCACCACATGAGATTGCCTGGGTGGGGATCGGCATGGAAGAACCCGTCCACCATGATCTGTTTGTAGTAACTTTCCAAGAGCTGCCGGGCGGCTTCGATACGCTCCGGACCCTCCGGTGCCCGTGTGATCGAGTTACCTTGGATTTCCTCCATGACCAATAACCTGGAGGTCGATAGTTTTTGGTGCACGGAGGGAACCGCGAGATGATCGTAGTCCGCGAGTACCCTGTGCATCTGGCTGATGTTCTCGATTTCTTGATGAAAATCCAGTTCTCGATGGAGTGACGTGGACAGATGCTTAAACACGGCCTCCATGTTCACCACTTGATTGAGGGCAGGACGTTGCCCGACCTTCTGCGCAAATATTTCGAGCAGGCCAAGATCCTGTTCGATTTCGGCTCGCGCAGTGGGTCGTTGAACTTTGATGACTACTCGATCACCGGTTTCGAGTGTGGCTCGATGGACTTGCGCGATTGTCCCGGCAGCGAGCGGTTTGGCATCGATTGACTCGAAGACATCCTCCCACGGAACCCCCAATTCTTGCTCGGCGACCCGAACGACTTCGCTCTCGGGCATAGGCGGGACGTGACTCTGCAACATGGCGAGTTCTTCGATGTATTCCGGAGGAAGGAGATCCGGACGGGTCGACAACACTTGCCCGAGCTTCGAGAAGGTCGGGCCCAGTTCCTCCAGTGCCGCGCGTAGTCGCTTGGCTTGCTGACGGCGAATGGAAACGTCCGATGCCTCGGGTTGGCCAAACAGTTCTTTCAAGCCATGCTTAGCCATCACCGTGGCAATGCGTACGGCTCGCGCTCCCAGGTGTGGTTCGGTGACCTCTGATTCAATCGATGGCCTGAACACGCGCACGGATTCGGAACTTGACCCATCCGCCGCTGACTGGGTATTCACGATAACAACGGTGCAGCGGGAATTGTGGCTGATACGGTTCGGCACATTGCCGAGCAGAAATTCCTTTCGCCCTGCCATGCCCGAGTTACCCACTACCAAGACATCGGCGGCTTCTTGTTCAGCGGCATGAAGTATTGCCTTTGCCGGATCACTATCAATGACGGCAAAGGAATGTCCGCGCTCTCCGGCGATCTGACGCACGAACGTTGCCAGTTCGTCGTTGGCCGCAGCAGCCCTGGTGTGCTCGGCTCCGCCGAATTCGGTGGTGGATGGGTGTTGAGGCAGGATGACTTGCACCACGAACAGCTCGGCACCATATCGTTCAGCGAATTGAGCGGCCCAAAGAACAGCCTGATCCGCCGTCTTTGAACGGTCGGTGCCCACCATGACTCGCCGTATGGCGTTGTTCGAAGGATGATTGTCCATAATCTCTACGCGACTGACCAACAACAAGCCAATGTTGAGTATGGCTACTGCTGCAATCCCAAGTCAATTATGCACGGACGCACAGGACATTCAGCCTGAGAATTGGCTCCATAGTTGAAACGTTCATGAAGACAGAGCAAAAAATGAAGCGCCCCTGGTTCGGTTCGTTGACGGCTAATCGACTTCGCCCGTATGATCCTCCACCCATGAAGCGTCATGAACAGGGACAGATAAATCTCGCCCTTCTTGCCATTCTGGTCATCCTTATTGTAACCGGCGTCTGGATCTGGAAACGGTTATCGATAGACACGCAGGATTATGTCATCGAGCAAGCCGTGCCGATGGCGGCGATGGGCCTGGTGCTCGCTATCTCGCTGTTCATCCCGATTCGAGCGGTATTTCGCCGCCGTGCAAAGTCTCTAGAACGCGCCAGACTCCTGACAGTATTTGAGCGAGAAAGCGCTCAAGATAAAAAGCTGGAGACAGCGTTCGCTTTGCTGGAGGTCAACGAGTATCGCGTGAAGGGCTTGGAATCCGCGGTTCCAGCCTTGAAAGAGCTGTTTCTCATCACCTTACAGCGAGCGTTGGGCGATAAGCAGCATCGCATCAGGGGAATGGCCGCCAGCCATCTGGGCGCATTGCAGGATCTGTCGGTGGCGCCGCTACTGGTCAAGGCACTGGAAGATGATCATGCCTATGTGCGTTCCTGCGCCGCACTGGGGTTAGGACGGCTACGGGCGATCGAAGCACGTGAACGGTTGAAGACCGTCATGGAACAGGATTGGGATCAAACCGTCAGAAGCAGGGCCAGGGAAGCGCTGGAACGGATGCGAGAATGATGATTACTCATCTGGCATCATAGTCTGTTTTTATATCCACTCAATCACGCCGATTTCCGGTCGGCAGTTCAACCGAAAGGGGAGGAAGGACCAACCTATCCCCCGATTGACGTAGAGTTTGTGTGGGCCGGATTCGTACCAACCGGCCGCGCGGCCATTACATCCAGGCGGAAGCCAGAAGGTCGGTATTCCTGGCACCCTCCACTGGCCTCCATGACTGTGTCCACAGAGGATCAAGTCGATGGCATAATGCGCTTCCACGTAGTCGAGGATGTTGGGGGCATGAGCCAGTAACAATGTAAATCGTCGGGCGGCGGCGGGCGGCACACATCGGAGGTCGGCGCGATGAAGCGACGGATCATCGACGCCGACGATCACGAGCTCCCCTTTTTCCGTTGAAACGACGGCACGTTGATTCACCAGCAGGGTGACCTTGTGCCGGTCGGCGAGTTCGGCATAGTGTGCTACCGGGATACCACTGTAATGGTCGTGATTGCCCAATGTCATGTACACGGGTGCTATACGGCGTAGCTGTTCGAGAAATCGAAAAAGATGGGGTAGGCCTTCTGGTACATTGAGCAGATCCCCGGTGATGAAAATCCAATCAGGGTGAAGGGTTTTCACAGTGTCAACGATACGATCATGCCTCGGATGATATCGGTCCAAGTGCAGATCCGTGAGATGGACGGCACGATGACCGGCGAGGGATCGATGTGAGTGAGTGAGAATGGAAACGTCATGATCGGACAAACCCCATTCCCAATGAGGAACCAAGCTGAACGCCCGGTAGAGCGGCTCGCTTAAGCAGTATCCGATAAATGATCGCGCGCGATCGGGCCATGACTGCCGCCGGCTCATCCCGCAACCCGTCGTGTGCCTGATCGTTTCCACATGGACGAGAAAAGTATACCATGCACTGTTTCCCATCGATTTGACGGTACATTTCAGAGGATTGCCATTATTTCGACGACGGAGAGCGTGTGACGCAACCAATCGACCCGTTCCTCACCTGCAACATTCCTGGCATCGGCGGACACGTCCGTTCTCTGCCCGAAGACTTTCAGGTTGAGGAACGTCCCCTCTATCTTCCATGCGGGGAAGGGGAACACCTATACGTCATGATCACGAAGCGGGGGCTTTCCACGCCGGATCTCGTCCGCCGGCTTTCTTCTTCGTTGGGAATCAAGGCACAGGCGATTGGAGTCGCTGGACTGAAGGACACGCGGGCCGTCACGACTCAGATGGTGTCCTTACAAGGAATCCATCAGGAACAGGTCTCTCGCCTCAGAATCGATGACACCATCCTCAACGTGCAGGTTCTCGGGCGCCATCACAATCGGTTACGAACCGGCCATCACTCCGGTAATCGCTTCCGTTTGATCATTCGCAATGTCGCCGATCACGCGGCTGAAACCGTCCCGGCCATCCTTCAACAATTGCGCACACGCGGCGTGCCCAACTACTTCGGGCCTCAGCGGCAAGGCAAGACAGGCGACAATTACCAAGTCGGCGCGGCGCTCCTCCACGATGCACGTCGGCGCGAGAAAATGAACCGTGCCACACGCATCTGGTATCTCAACTCCTACCAATCGTTCTTGTTCAATCGAATACTTGGGCGACGGATCGATCACCTCGATCGGGTTTTCGTCGGGGATTGGGCCACAAAGCTGGAGAATGGGGCCTGCTTTCAAGTCGTGGATGCCGAGACGGAACAATCGCGAGCGGATCGTTTTGAAATCAGCCCAACAGGCATCCTCTTCGGTTCCCGGGTATCATGGGCAAACGGCGAGCCTGGCGGAGTCGAAGAAGCCGTCATCGTCGAAGCAGGAACGACGAAAGAAGCCCTCATCGCAGCAGCAAAAGCTTGCGGATTTCGTGGGGAGCGACGGGCGCTACGCGTCCCGCTTGCCGAACTGGAATGGTCGCTTGGCGGCGATACGCTCTCCCTCTCTTTCAGTTTACCTCCAGGAGCCTACGCCACGAGCGTGCTCAGGGAACTGATGAAAGCACCTTCCGCGAATTCGTAGTTCTTGTCATTTTCTTTCTCCAGGCACAGCGGGTGGTAAAATATAGCCACATCCCGTGAGCGCCGCAATGAGCCATCACCAAGAAACCGTACACCTTCGGGGACACATCATCGACTCTCTCGTGCTCGCGAAGGTGCTCGATCTCATCGTGATGATGGATGGAACCTTCGACCTGGAAGACGTTCACATCGGCAAGACACGGGAGGAAGCGTCTCATGCCCGTATTCGGATCAGAGCCGGATCGAGCGCGCTCTTAAACGACATTTTGAAGGCGATCCAACCACACGGCGCCTCGATCGAACGGGAGGCGGATTGCCGGACCGATAGGGCACCCGCTGACGGAGTGTTACCCGATGCCTTCTATGCCACGACCCATCTGCCCACCCAGATCCGGCTCGACGGCCGATGGCTGGACGTGGATAGAATTGAGATGGACCTAGCCATCGCGGTCAGCGAGGACGGTTCCGTCGCCCAGGCCGTGCCGATGGGCGAAGTTCGTCGTGGAGATCAGATCGTAATTGGCCGAGAGGGCGTGCGCGTCATTCCCCTTCAGCGCCCAGTGGAACGAGATGTTTTTGGATTCATGGAGTCTCAAGTTTCGGCCGAACGGCCTCATGGCCACATCATCGCCGACATTGCCACTCGGATGCGTCACTTGAGAGAGCGGCATAAGCAGCGGCAACCCGATTCTCAGGTCTTGCTGGCCGGTGGACCGGCCATCATTCATGCGGGTGGGCGAGAAACCCTGACCTGGCTGATCGAACAGGAGTTTGTTCACATTTTGTTTTGCGGGAATGCGCTGGCCGCGCATGACATGGAAGCAGATCAGTTCGGCACCTCTCTCGGCTATGGGCTCACGGCAGGGCGCGCAGTTCCACATGGCCACGAGCACCATTTACGGACCATCAACCGGATTCGAGGCATCGGTAGCATCGAAGCAGCGGTCACATCGGGAATAATCAGACAGGGAATCATGGCGGCTTGTATCCGGCAAGGTGTGCCGGTGGTCATGTCCGGAACGATTCGTGACGACGGCCCCTTGCCCGGAGTGATCACGGATTCCGTTCAGGCGCAACGCGCGATGCGAGACTTGATCCCCGGCGTTGGATTGGCTCTCCTCGTCGCCTCGACACTGCACTCCGTGGCGACGGGCAATCTTCTGCCCGCGACCGTACCCGTGGTCTGTGTTGACGTAAACCCGTCGGTCCCGACCAAGTTGGCCGACCGCGGGAGCTTTCAGGCGGTCGGCCTCGTCATGGATGCGGCGTCGTTTCTGTCGGAACTCGCTAGGCTGTTGGGGAGGTCGACATGAGCCGCCTCCTTGTATGCCCCCCGGATTTTTTCGGGATTGAGTATGAGATCAATCCCTGGATGCGGCTCAGCAATCGTGTGGATCACGGCCGGGCGGTGAGGCAGTGGCAAGAGTTGATGCGCATACTTGAAAAGGACTTGGGGGTCGACGTCCAGCGAATGACTCCTATCCCGGGGTTACCCGATCTCGTGTTTACGGCCAACGCAGGCATCGTCGTTGGCCGAACCGCAGTCGTGAGTCACTTCCGATATCCTGAACGCCAGCCTGAAGAGGCTCACTTTGAACATTGGTTCCGAGGACAGGGCTACGACGTACTGACCGTGGAGAACGAACTGCATTTTGAGGGAGCAGGCGATCTCCTGGGCTTTTCAGAACACTGGTTCGGTGGATATCGGCAGCGATCCGATATCGGCATCTTTCCGATACTCAGCGAACGCTTTCATCGGGAAATTATTCCGCTCGAGCTCGTCGATAGCCGCTTCTACCATCTGGATACATGCTTCTGTTTCTTGAGCGGCGGCGAACTCCTGTATTTTTCTGCGGCATTCGATACCTATGGCCAGACAGCGATTGCCGAACGTGTTCCGGGCAGGCTCCGCTTCACTGTTCCGGAAGATGAAGCCTTGAGATTCGCCTGCAATGCCGTCTGTATCGGAAAACACGTCGTGCTCCCTGCCGGATGCCCCACTACTGAGGATTGGCTCCGCGGAGGGGGGTATGAAACTCATCCGGTTCAGCTCGATGAATTCATGAAATCCGGTGGAGCGGCCAAGTGCCTCACGCTCGCGCTGGACTAAGCTCTCGACGCTCGTCACTTATCGCGTGAACGGCGGAATCCTATTTCTTCCGAAAGAGAAACGCGCCATACATACCGGCAATTGCGATCGTGACGAGTTCAATCGTCAGGAGCATGCGGCTCACGACAGCCTCAGGGGAGGGAGGAGAGAGGATGAAAGACATGCCCAGAAACTCCGGGGTTTTCGTCGGTGGAGTCTCCCATGGAGGAAACAGGACGGCCAGGATCAGAACGACGACCATCCCGTAGAGCACTGTGAGGTTGAGTTGATCCGGTGCCTCGGTCGTATGATGCTGAGACGCAGGCGAGCTATCCGATCGACCGTCAAATCGACGGCCGCATTGAATACAAAAACGGTTAATCTCAGGTTGTGAGCGACGACAGACAGGACAGACGTGCATCCTCGTGCATTCCCTGTACATCCTTTACATACATGGAAATGTCCTAAAGATGCTAGCCCGCATTATTCATGAACACTAAAAGTGGTAATTGACTCCGAAGGAAAAGATGACCGGATTATAAATGGCTTTAAATCCAAAAGCGTCGGCCTCGTTCGCCTCAAAATTAAGAGTCGTATAGTTGTACCGGACTTCTCCGAATCCCGAGATATGCCGTGTAAAGAAATACTCTCCTCCCAACTTGACGTTCAAACCGACCCTCGTTGAACTCTGTGTTCCTTCCAATCCAACAATCGTGGTTTTGACTCGGGCCAAGAATATTCCAGGGCCAATGCCGAAATAGGGCTGGAATCTTGTCTTATGGTAACGCACCATGAGATTGAAAGGAGCAATTGTAATAACTCGAAAATGATCGCCGGAGAAACCCGTTATTGCATCTCCTCCGGTTACAGAACCGACTCCGTTCAAGATTGATCCTGGAATAAGACTGACTCTTGTCGATTGTTCCTCAATGTGAGGAGTGGTGTAATAGGCCTCCGCTTCCAGACCAACCCACGGCACGTGTGGAAAATAGTAGCCGATTTTTCCGCCCAGCACCGGAGAGCTGGCCAAGTCACGACCTGACATCGATCCTGGAGGAGTGAGCGTAGATCCTGGAGGATCACCGAGATCAGTAAGATCGACCCGGGTCAATTTGTTGTTGTCGCCGAAGAGTGTAGTTCCAATTTGACCCCCGATGTAAAGCTCTGAATAGGCACGCGGCACGTTCAGCACCGGAGAAAGCAACATGAGTAACAAGGTAACGATGACAAGCGATGAGTAATCTCGTGCAGGACAATGTGGTTTCATCGGCCATCCTCCGGACCGTCTATCTTCTTGACCCGTTCACCTATCCTAGGGCTCGAAGCTGCGATCACGAAATTATTTCTAAAATCGTGACAAAGCGAACACGCCTTGGGCCGCCAGTCACCTCCATGACACGTCTTCGCCGCGAGTGGTGACAGTGACAAGATATGATTGGATGGGTCCGCCAATTCATTGACAGGTCCCTGAGGCCTTCCTATAATCCGCCGTTCTGATTGCACGTGCGATTCTTGCCATTAGGAGCCTGTCCGACATTGACCTTTCTATTACGGCGAACGATGTACCGACATCTGCTTTGTTCTCGGCCCCGAAAAATCCTCACCGTATTCCAGCGAATACGCCTCCGGTTTTCGCGGCCTGTGGCCTCGCATCTGCCGACACCTCCTTCGCCTCATTACGAAGGCAATGTCGGAAAGGCTCCTAGGCGGATTTTCTGATGCCAGCCGTAAATACGATTGCAATTATTGGAGCGGGTGCGTGGGGTACCGCTTTAGCCAAACACTTGGCCGAGAAAGGCTTGGAGGTTCGTCTCTGGGCTTATGAACGTGATGTCGTCGACGCCATCAACACCTCTCACGAAAATCCGGTTTTCCTCAAAGGAGTCGCTCTCCCCCCCAGCTTGACGGCGACTCATTCTCTCGTCGAAGCCGTCACGCGCTGCGGAGGCATTCTCTTCGCCGTTCCTTCACATGCGACCCGATCCGTCTTGCAGAAGATGGTCCCTTGCCTATCCGATCCCATCCCGTTGATGTGCGCCACCAAGGGTATCGAGGAGAACACGACCAAACTGATGACCCAGGTGATGGAAGACGAGTTGCCACGATCTATGCACGACTCCCTCATGGTGCTGTCCGGCCCAAGCTTCGCGTCAGAGTTCAGTGTTGGCGGACCCACTGCCGTGTGTCTGGCCGGACGTGATGAGGAATTGGTCAGACGGTTCCAAGGCGTCTTGATGACGCCTGCGTTTCGTGTGTACGCCGATACCGACATGATCGGCGTACAACTCGGTGGTGCGCTGAAGAACGTGATGGCGCTGGCTGCCGGGGTGATCGATGGTTTGGAGCTTGGGCTCAATGCCCGTGCGGCCCTCATTACCCGGGGTCTGGCTGAAACCATCAGGCTTGGCGTCGCGATGGGAGCCGACCCCCGGACGTTCTACGGGCTTTCCGGCGTAGGCGACCTCGTGTTGACCTGTACAGGTGCGCTGAGCCGTAACCATTTAGTCGGCGTCCGGCTCGGCCAGGGAGAAAAACTCGAGACGATTTTGGCCGGGATGCAAGCCGTCGCAGAAGGCATTCGGACCGCGCGTGCAGCATTCGCCCTGGCCCAACGCCACCATGTTGACATGCCGATCATTCAAGAGATCAATGCCGTTTTGTACGATGAGAAGCCTTGCCGAAAAGCCGTCAGCGATCTGATGGAGCGGGACGCAAAACCGGAGAAAGGATGGAGGTGAATCCCGAAGGACTCGAACGGCTTCTACGGGAGGTCCATCGTGGACAGGTCACCGTGGAACAAGCACTCCGGCGTCTTCGGTCTTTGCCTTTTGAGGACCTCGGCTTTGCCTCGCTCGACCATCATCGATCGTTACGACAAGGGTTTCCCGAGGTGGTCTTGTGTGAAGGGAAAACCACGGCGCAGGTTATTGCCATCGCCCGGGCACTCATCAAGAAACAAAAACAGGGACCATTTCTTGCGACTCGTGCAGACCCATCCCTCGCGCGTGCCATTCGCCGTTTGGATCGACGAGCGCAGTACTATCCTGATGCGCGCATTGTGGCGATTCGCGCGTCCAGGCAGAAGCACCATGGGCATATACTCGTGGTCACCGCAGGAACGGCAGACGTACCAGTGGCGGAAGAAGCCCGTGTTACCGCAGAAGTGATGGGAAGCCACGTCGAGCGGCTGTATGACGTGGGTGTCGCGGGTATCCACCGGTTGCTCGGAAAGAAAGATCGGCTGTTTGACGCGCGGGTCATCGTCGTTGTTGCGGGCATGGACGGCGTCTTGCCGAGCGTGGTGGGTGGCTTAGTCCACTGCCCTGTGATTGCCGTGCCGACCAGCCGAGGCTATGGCGCGAGTTTCGGAGGTGTCTCCGCATTGCTGACGATGCTCAATTCCTGCGCAGCGGGAGTGGGAGTGATGAACATCGACAACGGGTTCGGCGCCGGTTGCCTTGCTCATCGCATCAATACGTTAGACGTGAAAAGTGAGAGGTGAAAGGCAAAAAAAGATCCTTCGTTTTACCTTTTACCTTTCACCTTTGACGACATCATTTCACTTCCAGCGTGCCTCGCTTCGGCCAAGCGACCATTACGGTGCGCAATCCTTTTTCTCCGCTGGCCAGCAACTTTGTCCGCACTTCATACGAATAGGTACCCACCCCGGCAAGTTGCTTTCGATGATCCTGGCCATCCCAAGCAAGTTCGACGGAGACCTTCGATCGTTCTGTCTCCCTATCCGCAATCATGGAAGCGTTGATGGGCTGCCGATGGGTGAGAAACCGAAGCGAGGTCTTCGAAGGAGAGCTAATGAGGGACGTCACCTCCAAAATCGTGGATCCGTCCACTTCTTTCGGAAGCTGTACCGTAACGGAAAACTGAAGAGGCCCATTTCTCAAGGTATACGGTGTTGGGGCAATGTTGAGACCGACAATTTTGAGCTCAGGCTCTGGTCTGGGAACGCGGGGCGGCTTCACCTTTGCGAAGCTGTCAGCGGAGAAGAATGCAATAAGACCACCACACAGGATGAGAAACCCGAGCAGAAGTTTCAGACGATGGAGGTTGTTTGAAGTCTTTAACAAAAACACCGAACCTGCTTTCACGGCGATGGTGGCGCATTCGCCACGATGCGCGGCCAGCGGAACGCAACCGTATGTTAGGGGGATAACACAGCATCCCTGGGCTGTCAACGAAGCGACGACAATGAACCAACGATTGCCGTTCGCCGGCGCCTTCGGTAAGATGTCCGGTCATTTTACGCGTCGTGAGTGAGGAACTCGGTGGGTCGGCATTTACACTTCGATTGTTTCTCCGGTGTCAGTGGAGACATGGTCCTGGGAGCGCTGGTGAGCGCCGGGCTCTCATGGACAGACTTGGTTAACGGCCTCAAAGACCTCCACCTCAGCGGTTACCGTCTGCGAAAGCGTGAGGTGCATCGTGGCGCGCTTCCGGCGATAAAGGTCGACGTGATCGTTCAACAAGGGTTTCAACGGCCGCTGGCCCTGTCTCGTATCCGAAAAATCCTTGCCGGCAGCGCACTGCCCGGCCCGGTCAAAGAACGGAGTCTATCGGTTTTCGACCGGTTGGCTGACGCGGAAGGGCTGGCGCATGGCGTCGATCCAAAACATATTCACTTTCATGAAGTGGGAGTTGTCGATTCGCTTATCGATGTCGTGGGAGGCGTGTTAGGCTGTTATCTCTTGAATGCTACCCGAGTCACCTCGTCACCCATCAATGTCGGGACCGGTTCCATTCAAACATCCCACGGACTCTTACCGGTCCCAGGGCCCGCTGTCGCGGAGCTGGCGAAAGGAATCCCGATTTATGCCGACGGCCCGCGCTGCGAACTCGCCACCCCTACCGGGGTCGCGCTGCTTCGGACATTGGCGTCCGAATTCGGCCCTATGTCGGCCATGAAAAGTACGGCCATAGGCTACGGAGCAGGCGACCGCAATCCGGACGGATGGCCAAACGTCCTACGCGTATTTCTGGAGGACGAGTCGACGCCGGAAACGCGTCAGACCGAACGTGTGATGCAGATCGAAACGAATCTCGACGATCTCAGTCCTCAAACCTATGAATACGTCATGGAACAGCTCTTCCATGTCGGTGCCGTCGATGTGGCGCTGGCTCCGGTCGTCATGAAAAAAAGTCGCCCGGGAGTCATCCTGAGCTGCCTCGCTCCTAAGGACCGAACGGATGCCGTCCTTGACGTCATTTTCCAGGAAACGACTACACTCGGAGTGCGTCTTCACGAGGTGGGTCGGCGAGTCCTCCGCCGACGAATCGTCCCAGTCACGACTCAAGGCGGAATCGTTCGCATGAAAGTCGCGGACGTCGGCGCCGGATGGGAAAAAGCAGCTCCGGAATATGAGGACTGTAAGGCCATCGCAAAACGAACCGGACGCCCCCTCAAGACAGTCAAGGAGGACGCGCTGCTGTCCTATCGTCAAGGGCTCCGAAAGGGCGGAACGGTCGATCTGCGAGGTCGGGCGTGACCGTTCTGTACTACGTTCTTCTCTTTCTCGTCTCCGTCGCCGTCACGCTGGGCGGTTGCGCGCTCTTTACCAATGCCATTGAATGGTTTGGCAAGCGGCGGGGTATCTCCGAAGGTGCGGTAGGCAGCATCTTTGCCGCAATCGGCACCACCCTTCCTGAAACCTCAATCCCCATCATTGCAATTTTCTTCGGCGAAAGCCGGGACGAGGTAGAAGTCGGCTTGGGAGCCATCCTAGGCGCGCCGTTCATGCTGAGCACACTGGTATTGCCTATATTGGCCGTTCTTCTGTTGCTCTATGCACGGGCAGGCAAGCGGACTGCCCGATTTCACCTCAACTATCGTGAAGTGCTGACAGATCTCACGTTTTTCATGATCGGATACTTTATAGCCTTGGGCTGCGTCTTCGTTCCTTCCAAGCTCATTCACCTCATCGCAGCCGTTGGGTTGATCTGTTTGTACATTTACTACATGAAGCTCAAATTCGCGCCGGCCGGAGGGGAAGACGGGGGCGAGGGTGAGCTGGAGCCGTTGATTTTCGATAAGACCGCCGCTACGCCGTCGTATGCGATGATCGGATTTCAAGCTCTCTTGGGTTTAGGGGGATTGATAGTGGGCGCCCATCTGTTTGTCATTGCCGCAGAATCCATGGCCGGCTTGTTCGCCATGTCGCCGTTGATTTTGGCGCTGCTGATCGCACCGCTCGCCACAGAGTTGCCGGAGATGTCCAACAGCTTTCTCTGGCTCTACCGCAAGAAAGACCGGCTCGCCGTCGCCAATGTCACAGGAGCCATGGTTTTTCAAGGAACCTTCCCGGTCGCTCTTGGACTGATCGGAACCGAATGGATGATTGCGCCATCGGCGTTGACCACCATGATCTTAGCCGTGCAGGCGGTAGGACTCTGCCTGTTGCAGATTCTGATCGGCGGTCAGTGGCGGCCGTGGCTGCTCGCCGCCGGAGCTGCGTTCTATATCGGTTACACCGTGCATCTCTATGTCAATTAACTCGCGATCACCTCGCAAGCGTTCCTCACCTCCCCGACTTCCTTTGCTGGGAATCACGATGGGAGACCCCGCCGGCATCGGTCCGGAAGTCATCGCCAAGGCTCTGTCCGGAGCTGACGTGCGCAATGTTTGCCGACCGATCGTCATTGGATCGCTTCCCGTCATGGAGCGAACGATCAAGGCACTGAAGCTCAAACTGAGCGTACTCCGAGTTCACGGTCATGAAACCACGATATCGCACAGGGGACCGGTGGCCGTGCTGGACCCGCTGGAGAGACCGCTGGGCACGTTCAAACCCGGCACTGCAGCGGCGGAGACCGGTGCCGCTTCAGTCGCCTTTATCAAGAAAGCGGTCGAGCTGGCTCAGATCGGCTCGATCGAGGGAATGGTGACGGCGCCCATCAATAAAGAAGCCATCAATATGGCCGGTTGTCGATATCCGGGCCATACCGAATTGTTGGCCGATCTCACTCACGCGCACGAGTCGGGCATGATGATCGTCGGTGGGCCGTTGCGCATCATGTTCGTCACGACACATGTCGCCATCAAGGACCTCACATCGCTGTTGACCCAAGCAAAGATCGAAAAAGCGATCCGCTTGGCTCAGTTGGCGCTGACGACGTTGTTTGGAATCAAACGCCCCAGAATAGCAGTGGCCGCCCTCAACCCGCACGCTGGCGAGCATGGACTGTTCGGCGATGAGGAAGCCCGCATCATACTTCCGGCTGCCCGTGCAATCCAGCAACAAGGCATTCTGGCAAGCGATCCTCTTCCGGCTGATACACTTTTCGGAAAAGCCGCCAAAGGGTCATTCGATGGCGTTGTCGCCCTCTACCACGATCAGGGCCTCATTCCGTTGAAGCTTGTCGCCTTCGGCACCTGCGTCAATCTCACCGTGGGCTTGCCTATTCTGCGCACCTCCGTGGATCATGGAACAGCTTTTGACATCGTCGGGAAAGGCATCGCCGATCCCGGAAGCCTGATTGAGGCCGTCAGGCTGGCTGCCAAGATCGCTCGGAATAAGATGGCGGCAACTTCCATCAAGAAGGGACGGATCAGACATGTCGCCTGACAGTTCGAATGGCCTTACCGTAGTTCGGCAGCAGATCGACGAATTGGGGACTCTCGAGAAACAGACTCTCCAAGACCTGAACACCGTCGCCGGGGCTGAACGAATCGCAAAATGGAAAGAGCGTACGGTCGCGCTGATTACCGATGCCGTGGGCCATCTGGAAGGACAAGCGTTCGCTCGTATTCAACCGGGACCGTCGTTCACCAACGACCTCGTCGAAGAATTTACGGATCTCGTGGAATGTTATCGCTCGCCGCTGATGATATTGGCCAAGCGATTGGCCAGGATTTCACCAGCCAAGAGTTGACGGGTGGACTCCCCTCTTCCTCCTACAGCGATCAAACGCCTCGGACAGAATTTTCTCATCGACCCAAATATCGTACGTAAAATAGTCGCGCTGGCCGAGCTAACCCCGTCGGATACCGTTTTGGAAATCGGGCCAGGACGCGGGATCCTCACAGAAGCTCTTTGTCGTGCCGCCGGCCATGTGACCGCGATCGAAGTCGATCCGCGGCTCCATGCGTATCTGACTGACCGACGGCTTCCATTTTCGAATCTCACGCTCGTCCTCGACGACGCGATGACCTATCCGATTGAGCGCCTTCAGATTGGCACCATCGTCGTCGCCAATCTCCCATATTATTTGTCTACTCCACTCCTCTTCCGGCTTCTCGATCAGCGTGACCGTTTTCCCCGCATGGTGCTGATGCTGCAAAATGAGGTAGCCGATCGATTGATAGCCAAACCGGGCAGTTCCGACTATGGCGTGCTGTCAGTCATGGCCCAGTATGCGGCAGAAATCACGAAAGCTTTCAAAGTATCCGCACAGTGTTTCCGCCCTCGACCCGATGTGGGATCGGCAGTCGTTTTGTTGCGGACGAAGAATCAGCGAGAATTGGGCCCTGAAGAAGAGTCAAGATTCGCTAAGTTGGTGAAAGCCGCCTTTGCGCATCGCCGTAAAACACTGGTCAATTCGTTAAAAGACCAGGGATACGAACAGAAGGTGGTAGCTGGAGCGTTGGAAGCGCTTGCGCTCTCTCAGTCCGTCCGCGCGGAAATCCTTTCCATTGAGCAATTTGTCGAACTGACCCACCGTCTCTATGAGCCAGGCCCCTCCAGTCTCCACCGATGACAACTGTTGGAATGATGCAACCCGGCAGTCAAACCTGACTCGAATGGATCTAAAAGCCTACTGCACGCAAGTCAGCGATGATTGGAAAGCGCCGAGGTGTGTTCGCTCAGTGCGCTACGCGGGCCGCATATGGATTTTAAAAATGACGCGTCGGCTTTTATCACGGTCCGTGTACCCTGCGTCATCACGTAGGAGGTTCTGTTTTCCACGGCCGTTCGCCGTGGCTTTCTGTAAGAAGCATTCGTAGGCCCAAGGAAGCTTCTCGCGGATGATTTCCAAGCTCTTAGCCAGGACTGCAAAAGAGCGTTCCTGGCTAAGTTTGAGATTGCGGATATCGTCCCCCAGATCGTCAGTATACCCCTCGATCACAAAGGCCTCTACCTCTTGCTCTCCTGGCCTGCAACTGAGCGAGGCGTAATGTGGCATCGCCTCGGACAAGAAGATTTCAGCAGGAGGGAGCAACGTGCTTTTTCCAAACTCAAAGGTGATTGCCGCATCCGGCACCGTGATCGTGTGGACGCTTGGCCTTTCCAGCGGTAGCTGTCGTGGTTCGAGCTTCGGCGTCATGTCCGTCGGTGTGGCACGGCTTCCGTTTGGATTAGCGTTCCCGTCTGGAACGCGAGTCACATAGGCCACAAGCAGGAGAATGAAGATGACGGCAAGCGAGGTCATCAGATCTGCCACACCACTCGTGACCACCGACGAGCTGTCACGAGAGTCCTGAGCGAAGATCGGCTTCATCCTTTTCGTTCTTTCCGTGCCGGTTCACCTGAGACGAGCGGCATTCCGTGACTGCGATCATGATTCGCTGCACGTGCCTGTTCCGCCGTCGTCGTCGTATTGCTCCTGAGTTCATGAAACATCGCTTCGATCTCCGATTGAGACAGCCGCACCGGGGAGCCTTGCTCCTTGAGCGAGCGGTTGAGATCATGAATGGCCTCAAGCAAGGGATTCATCAGCGGTTTTAACGCCCGCTGGACCTCATGACCGATCTCGCCCGGCAAATCATCGAGTTTCATCGGTGAATGTTTGGAGTTCAAACTCGTGAGCGCCTGTGAGGCGGAGTTCAGAGCTTCGACGGTGGATCCGAGGCGCTGCTGCACGACCTCTACAAGCTGATGCGCGGTATCGTTTCGCATGGGAGTGACTATCGCGGCTGGAGGTCCGTTCGGCGATACGGAGGCCGCGGCATGTTGGTCGGCAGCCTTCTGAGGAAACATTTCGTCCAGAAGGGCGATACACTCCCGGTGCTGATTGTTCAGCCGATGCCAGAGAGAATTTTCGAGGAGACTGAACGCATTGGCGCATGCCAGACCGACGATGGATGTCACAAACTTTCCAGAGAGTCCATTGATAAGTCCTTGGATACCATCGATTTCCGACCCATTCGCATGGAGCTTGCTGAGGCCGATCAAAATGGCGAGGAAGGTGAACATCAGGCCCATACCCGTCATGAAGGCAGGAAGTTGCCGGTAAAAACGGACATTGAGGTGAGCGGCGCAGAGAGATTCGAACAAGAAAAACTCACTTGCTGAACGTTGGCTGTGGACTGTCGGCTCGAGAAACCAGGCAGATTGCTCCACGGTGAGAGTCTTTCGGTATGAAAGCCAATCTCTGTTAAAAGCCTGCTCCGACCGTACCGCCCGATCCAGCGCTTGCAGATCGTCGAGATCGCGCCGCGCTTCCGACGATACATCAAGACGTGCCCGCCTTTTCGCCAAAGCCGGAATGACAAGCCAGTCCTTGGAAACCTGTTGCCGTGCCGAGACCAGAGGCGCGACTGACAATCGGAACCGTGAAAGCGTCCGTTGAATTTTGAGCAGGCCCCGGATGAGCACTGCGCTATGCCAAAGACAAAGACCAAGAATACCTCCGGCTCCGATCCAGCTGAGCAGAGGACTCTGCAGCCCCCCGACCACCGTCACGTCGCGCGTAAGTGATTCCCAAAGAACGGCAAACGAATGCAATTCATCCATCGAACGACCTCATTCGGCGCCTCAGCGCCATTCTCAGCACAATCACAACTCGATCGTCTCCCTCAACTTCTGTGCCAGCGAGAAGGATGCGATAACTAACCGCATATCGTCGGACTATCGAGTCGACGCAGGAATGAAAGGGCAATTATTGCCGAGTGGGAGGAAAATTCTGTAGGGATAGTTGAGGCACAGTCTGCGTGAAATAACGCCAGATCGATTTTTGTCGTTCGGTTTTGATCCATGATCGCTCGGCGACCGATACGGCATCCAAAACGAGGAAAGCCATACGGCTGTGAAAGCCGCCCAGTCGATTGAAGGCAGCTGTTCGTGATATGGTTTGGGAGAGTGGCAGACGGTGCAGGTTCAGAACAAACTCGATGATGGGGCAATTCTATATGGGACGACCAAAGCTTCTCGGTCAACTTGCCGGCATTTTGTGTATGGTGCTCTCGATCACCGGTTGTGCCAGCGAATTCACCGCACTAAACGCCTCCGGCGAACCTCTCCTGATTTCTCGTCGAGGTCATTCACCGGCCGAATGCACTCAAAAGGTGAAGGATGACGCCATTCAGATGGGCGTGACATTGCGGTATGTTCATATCCGTGGCAGCTTCCTCGGCCGTTCGTTACTATGGCCCTTTGAACCGGGGTATGCCTGCGAAGCTGCGATCGGCCCAGAGCAGGGTCCCATCGGCACGTATCCAGGCAGTTTCCACATTTCTTCTCGACGCTTATATTGAGCCTCTCGAGCATATTTCTTCGGTCTCTCCCGTAGGCTTTTCACATCGCCAACCTGCCAGGCGTATTGCCTTACGCTGTCTTTGCCCATGACGGCGGCATATCCCCGCTTCCGGGATTCGCTTGTTGATTCAGGGTCTTAAGCTATACTTAGTATGTGATGAACTACTGGTCGGGAGAGGGTTAGAGAACGCTCGGACACAGAGCACGATGATTAAGATTTTATTGGTTGAAGACAACGACATCGATGCCCGCTTGACTCAAGACATTCTCGCAGAATGGAGCGCCGAAAAATTCGATATCATCCATGTGACCCGCCTGAGTGACGCTGTCACCCATCTGGCCCGCGCGCGTTTCGATGCAGTGCTTCTCGACCTGTCACTCCCGGACGGCTCCGGACTCTCAACCGTACGCCAAATGCAGGTTGCGAATCCGACGATCGCCATCATCGTGCTGAGCGGTCTTGATGACCACGCCCTCGCGCTACAGGCTGTCCAGAATGGCGCACAGGATTATCTCGTCAAGGGACAGGGGCAGTCAGAGCTGTTAGTCCGTTCGATCCGCTATGCCATAGCACGAAAACATGCTGAAGAGCGGTTGACCTACCTTGCCCAATACGATCAGCTGACGGGCCTTGTCAACCGCACCTTGTTTCGTGATCGGCTTATCCAAGCCATGGCGCGTAGTACACGGCTCCAGCAGCTTCTCGGTCTCATGCTGCTCGACCTCGATCATTTCAAGCCGGTGAACGATACCATGGGGCACGACGTCGGTGATCAGCTCTTGAAGGCCGTTGCTGAGCGGCTCCAAGAGTGCGTGCGAGAAGTGGACACGGTCGCCCGCATGGGGGGAGATGAGTTCACTATTATTCTCGAAGGCCTGACATGTGAAGAAGATATCACGCTTGTCGCACAGCGAATTACCACGTCATTAGCACAACCGTTCCACCTTGGGGAACACAAGGCGTCGATCGGAGTCAGCATCGGCATTACCATCTATCCGACCGATGATCACGAAGTCGATG
>CAZPNQ010000005.1:0-11921 GCA_964587955.1 uncultured Nitrospira sp. | reverse complement strand
CTCTTGAAGCATGCCGATACCGCAATGTATCGGGCCAAACAGCAAGGGGGAAGCTCCTTTCGGTTTCACGTCCCCAATGACCTGCCTTCTTCATCCGCTGAACGTTCATCGACCCACTGAAACTCTCGCTGTGGCTATCGGCCGATCTGAGCAAGCGGTTGATCGGAGATCGCATAGGCACCGACAATGTTCGGCTCGAGTCGATTCATGGTCGAAAGGGCCGGTAGCGCCGGGTTGGGGTGAGAATCGGGAGTCATGAGGATACCCCAGTGCTGATTGTCCCGACAGACGTTATCGATAATCAACCCTTCGGCGTGCTGGAACAGTAACATCCCGCTCAGCATGTTGTTTTCACACAGGTTCCGCACCAATTCCGGACGGCTACCCGGATCTCGAACGGCGATGCCGAAATGATGATTCTCGACACAGCGATTATCGGCGACTCGCGGTTGAGCACCGGCAAACACAAAAATTCCGGACTCCCGATTGCGGCATACTTCGTTGTCGGTGAATGTGACCCGACATTCTGGTCCATACAACACGACTCCCGACAAGATTCCTTCCATCGCTCGGCACTGTGTGATGATGCACGTGGAATTGAGTATGTTGAGGGCCGAATGTTGATCGCTGCCGACATAGCGGAACGTTATGCCGGTAATCCATCCTTCCGGCACTTCCTGTAGGTACAGCGGCCCGCTTCGCCGGCAGAAGATTTGGACCCTGTCTCGTCCTGCACCGACAAGCCGCACCGGTCGTTGAGTGACGACAAGCTTATCCTCATAGATCCCGGCACGCACATACACCTGATCTGATTCACCGGCATCTTTCAGCGCCGCGCTGGGAGTCGGATAACAGCGTGGATCAACACGATCGACAATCAATGTTCGTCCCCCCACAGGGTTGGCCGGAATGGCCTCTTCGCTCACAATATCCTCCTTCGGAGAGGTGTAACTTCGCTATACCTTAACGGGAAGCGCAGATCAGTATGTGCGTGCATAGATTAAAGGAATGCGGACCACTTTGTACAAATCTGTGTCTTCCTTTACACGCTACTTAAAACGTTCGAGACTGACAAACTACACGATCGAGCAATGTCCTGTTTTTTCAACCTTTGCGTTTCGCACATGACCGGCACTTTGGCATAACGATTGCGTATGTACGCCCCTTGACTGTCGGATGTGAGGGATGGAGGCCGCCATGCTCCACAAATGTATCGGAATCGGAATTCTCATGCTCGTCTTTATTTTCTTCTCAACTGGCCAGTCCTTGGCGACACCTACTCAACGGCAGGATACGACGAGACAATTATACGACCGGGTCATGGATGAATTTAAACACCGTGACTACGAGGCGGCCATGGCAGGTTTTCGGCTTTTTATCGAGTTGCATGGCCAATCCGCCTTGGCCGCCAATGCGCAATACTGGATCGGAGAATGTCAATATCGGATGCGGCGATATCGGGATGCGCTCAAGTCGTTCTATGATGTCGTGTCAAATTACCCACTCAGCCCCAAACTGGCGGCTTCCACGCTGAAGCTCGGCCAGACGTATACGAAACTGGGTGATCATGAGACGGCACGACTGATGTTCGACCGGGTCGTGGATCAGTACCCGGATAGCTCGGAAGCAGAAGTCGCTCGCAAAGCCATCGAGGCTATGCCAAATACCGAGGGTTCGACGAATCAATCGCCGTAGAAATCCGCGTTTTCAATCGAAGCGGCTCTTCTCATTCCTCAGTAGTAATTCCCAATCGAGCGGTAAGATCAGGTAGCGAATGGCTTTTCTTTAGTTGCAACTTCGTCAGCTTGATGCCCGCAGCGTCGAGCACCGACTCGATGACCTGCTGCCGGTTATCCGGATGCGAAGAGTCACGCTCGATGAGCACCACGCGTTCGACGCGACATGACCCCGGATGGACCAAGACAAAATCTACTCGCTTGAGTGCGATCTGGCGCAAAACATGGGAACGCACCTTTCCCTTCGCATCGACCGCAACAAAGGACCATAGTGGAACCTGACTAAATACGAGGTAATGCTCTTGAACGGCCATTCGCAGGAGGCTATACAAGGCGACCTCTTCTTCGGTAAGTAGCCGGGCGGGCTCGATCGTGACGCTCGTAGGGATGACAAACGGCAATGTCTGGTTCTTTCTTCGCCGTGCCCTCCTCCGATACCACCACAGCCCGATAATCGCTGCGATGACCGCACTGATCAAAAGAAGTTTCATTCTTACTTCCGCCTTTTGCGCGGTCGCATCCGCTCATACCAGTTCGGGCCGCTTGGGACGATGCAGCCCAACAACCGTGGGGATGCCGCCCCTGTAACCGATGGAACGTTCCCGCATTGATCCATCACAGTCTGATATGCCAGGACGGCAAACGCCACCGACTCAAGAGCCTTACTGTCCCAACCGTGCGACTCAAATGGTGTGACCGGCACGGGAGCAAAGATGTCAGCTAAATGTCCCATGATCGCCCGGTTCCTTACACCACCCCCGCCGACGATCACCTCATCGATTCCTCCCTTGACCCACCGCCTTGCCGTACCGACCGCTTCGGCAGTCCAGCGGCTGCAGGTGGCCAGAAGGTCTTCGACCGATAACCGACGCGTGTGTTGCCAATTGAGCAATTCATCCAACATCTTCGCGCCGAACGCTTCACGGCCGGTCGATTTTGGAGGCGCCTGAGAAAGATACGGATGGGCCAGAAGTTTGGCGAGTAATCTTGCATCGACGCGGCCTTTGGCTGCCAAACGTCCCTCGCGGTCCATCGAGGCTCGGCCATTCGTGGTGCGAGACATGAGCCCATCAAGAACCATATTTGCCGGCCCCGTATCGAAGGCGACGAGGTCAGCAGAGCCTGACCCACGGGGAAGGTACGTGACGTTGCTGATGCCGCCAAGATTCACGATCAGCCGGGCGCGGCGCGAATGCTGAAACAGCAGTGCGTGAACTCCCGGCGTAAGAGGCGCCCCCTGCCCGCCTGCGGCGATGTCGCGTGGACGAAAATTGGCCACTGTCGTAATCCCGGTGCGTTCGGCAATGACGGCCGGCTCGGCGATTTGCAACGTGGAGCGTATCGCACCGACACCTGTATCTTTGATGCCATACGGCAAGTGGTGCACCGTTTGGCCGTGAGATCCGATCAGGTCTACGTCCTCGAGGGACCATTGAGCCGATCGGATGACTCCGAGGGCGGCGTCCGCAAACCACTCCCCTAACAGCGCATTCAAGTGGCAAATATCCGTCACGGTTCCGGAAACCGATGCCGAGAGAATTCGTTGTTGCAACGAGCGGGGATAGTCAAGCGAATGAAACGCAACCATTTCGACTCGGAGGCCGGTTTTTTGGCGCACGATAGTGACCAGCGCCGCATCGACTCCGTCGGCCGAAGTTCCAGACATCAATCCGACAACGTTCATCTCCGGTATCCTTTCACGATCGCCCGCATGTTGAACCGGGTGTGCTACGCTAATCGAACTTGGGCGTAGGGTCAAGGAGACGAATGGACAGGGCCTAACAGGATGTTGAAAAGCCAGCCAATGCGTGGAGGGTTAGTTCAAGGCTGAGGTTGAACGAATCCAGCAACTCTTAGCATTCCCTGCAGCCTGGTGCCGTTGACACCGTTATACACGGATGGTACGGTCCCCGCCGATGTTTCTGCTCAACAACGTGCGAAAGTTGCCTCTCTTTTCTTTGCTCGCCGTGCTCGCCGGTTTCCTTCTTCCCTTTGGCGCGATAACCGAGGCTCGCGACCCGATTCCGGTTGTCGTCACGATTCCCGTCCTGAAGGATTTGACGGAACAGGTCGGTGGCTCCCATGTACGAGTCACATCTTTGTTGAGCGGCTACGAAAACGAGCACACCTATTCACCTAAGCCTACAGATCTCATTGCAGTTCGGAAGGCAAGATTGTTGCTGGAGATCGGTATGGGACTTGAGGTCTGGGTGGCTTCGCTGGTGAAGAACGCCGGAAGCCAATCGTTACGTGTGATCACGACATCCCAAGGGGTAGAACTGATTCGGGACGATGCTGAAGCTCATGAAAGAACGCATCATGAAGGGAAAGCTGGAAATCCGCATATCTGGTTGGATCCAGATAACGTCGTCATCATGCTGCGCCATATCACCGAAGCACTTATCGAAGCGGATCCACGTCATACCGCCGAATTCCAAACCAATCAAGCGGCCTATCTTCAACGGTTGGGGCAGTTGCAAAAAGAACTCTCCACGCGCACTCAGCAGTTATCTGACCGGCGTTTCATCGCCCATCATCCGGCATGGCCTTATTTGGCGAAGCGATTCAGCTTTGACATCGTCGGCACGATCCATACGCCGGCTGGGACAGAACCGTCCGCTCTTCATCTGCAGTCTCTCATTGAGAAGATCAGAAAGGAAAACATCCGGGTTATCGTATCCGAGGTTCAGCTCAGCCGGCGACTCCCGGAGCTGCTGGCGAGGGAAACCAAAGCTCACGTGATCGTCTTGACGACGATGCCGGGTGGTTTGGCGGGAACTGAGACCTACCTCGACATGCTTCGCTATAATGTGCTCCAATTAGCCGGTGCATTGGATATTGCCTCGTAGCGTGACCACCGGAAGGAGCTTCGAATTCTGTGTCTGATCCCCGCGAGCCGATCATTCGTTTTGATCATGCCTCCTTCGGATTTCCTGGGCTCATTGCGCTCAAAGATATTTCCTTAACGATCAATGAGGGTGAGTTTGTCGGCGTCATCGGCCCAAACGGATCGGGAAAAACGACGCTTTGTCGTGCCGTATTGGGACTTCTCGCACCTGTGGAAGGACATCTCCATATCTTTGACTGCGCCTGCGACGAACTCCGATGCCACCATCGCGCTAAAATCGGTTACCTTCCGCAGAAAGGAGTCGTCGATCGAAATTTCCCGGTCACGGTCCTCGAAACGGTGATGATGGGTCGTTACGGAGCGCTTGGGCTGTTCAAACGTCCAGGCAGGAAAGATCATGACATTGCACTGGAAGCCTTAACTCAGGTCGGAATGGAATCTCATATGGATAATGCTCTTGGGCACCTCTCCGGCGGCCAGCAACAGCGCGTATTCATCGCTAGAGCCCTGGCCCAGCAACCCAAGGTCCTCATACTGGATGAACCGACGACCGGCCTGGATATTACGACTCAGCACAATGTCATTGAGTTGGTACAATACCTTCATGAAGAGCTCAAGTTGACCATTCTTCTGATTACGCACGATATCAATATGATTCGCTCAAGAGTCGATCGATTGGTTCTTCTCAAAACCAGGCTCTTCGCCGCCGGCCCCCCTGCTGACGTGCTCAAACCGGAAATTCTTCACCAAGTGTACGGCAAAGACCTTGTCATTACAGAGAAAGACCTCGTCATCGTGGAAGATTATCACCATCACCATTAAACTCGGACCATGCTTGATCTCCTCGCTTACGATTTCATGCAACGCTCCCTTCTTGCCGCCGCGATGGTGGGCGGGCTCTGCTCCGTCATCGGCGTGTTCGTCGTTCTACGAGGATTGGCGTTCGTAGGAGCCGGCACGTCACATGCCGCATTTGCAGGCGTGACACTCGGCTACTTGATGGGTTGGCCGCCATTGTTGCTGGCCATTGTGTTCGGGCTTGCGACGGTCTGGATTACCGGCTGGGTCGAAGAACGTGGTCTAATGAAACTGGACGTCTCGATCGGCATTCTCTATACCACGACAATGGCATTGGGCATTCTCTTTATCGGCCTGATGAAAACGTACAATGCCGAGGTGTACGGATACTTATTCGGGAGTGTTCTATCGGTCACTCCTGATGAACTGAGCATCATTGGAGCGTTGAGCGTTCTCGTGTTGGGGCTCCTTCTGCTGTTTGCAAAAGAACTTTATTTCATCGCCTTCGATCAAGAAATGGCCGAAGCGTCCGGCGTACCCGCACGGCAGATATTTTTTCTCCTCCTGACGCTGGTTGCCCTGACGGTGGTGGTCTCACTGAAGACCGTGGGAGCAATCCTGGTGTTTGCCATGATTCTCATTCCAGCCTCGACAGCCTACCAACTCACGCATAGCCTCACAGCGCTCACCCTGTATTCCGCATTGATCGGAATTTTTACCTCAATAGCCGGCGTTCTGATTTCCGCTTTTTGGGACGTGCCCTCTGGCCCGGCCATCGTGCTATTGGCCACCACCATATTTTTTATCGCTATCTTCTTCTCGCCAAAACGCGTGCGGCAGGCACGGCTCGTTCATTCTCATTAGGGATCTTGCTCCATCGCTCTTATAAGGATATGCTTCGCAACATGACTTGCCATGCATAGACCATGCTGATGGATGCGATCGTCATGGCTGTGGTACATCCCACTTTAGGAGAGGAGGAGTTTCATGCGTAGGCAGACGTTCAAAGCAGGATTGATTGGAGCATGCCTCACCGTTCTCATCACTGTGCCTACACTGTCAACTCCCATTCTGGCGGAAGAGTTCGGAGGAATTGAACCGGGCAAGTGGGTACTCGGTTTTCGAGTCGGATTTGCGCCACTGACCCAACAACTTTCAGAAAACACATCAACCTCGATCGGACCACTCGTCAATTTCCAAGGCCTGTACAGCCTTAACAGCTGGCTCTTGGTTGGAATGATGCTTGAATGGGAACGGCATGGAGTCAGCCTGGAGCGGCCAGACATCGACCTAGGACATCAAGATACGGCATCGGTACTTCCCACCGTAGAACTGCGGCCTGTGAAATTCGATCGGATAGTCCCCTATGTGAATATGAGCTTCGGCGTCAACGTCAATAGCTTTGGCGAAGATACGGCTGTTCGCATCAGTCCGAGTAACACCTTCGCCTGGCGATTAGGTTGGGGAGCCGACTACAAGCTCAATGACCGATTTGCTCTCAATACGGAATGGGCCTACAAGCGGAACGATGGCCACACAACCGGTACCGGAGGCCGAAACGATGACTGGAACGCGTCCTCGTTTGGCTTCCTCTTTGGCGGAAAGATGTTCTTCTAGCTCATTGAATAGGGTACGGATCCTACCCTTGATGGAGTCGGTTGAATGGGGGTTTGGTTGTAACACGCCCCGGTCGCAGCGTGTCTTGTAGATCGACCCTTGCTTGAATGTTTGACACGCCTGGCCGTATTACTCCGAGCGTGCCTGCTTGCTTCGGCTCCAGACCATCCCGGTCTGCTCTTTTGAGCTGAACCCCAATTTCTCGTAAAATCCTGGTCGCCTGGTACAGAGCCAAAAATGCTCAACCCGCTTGAGGCGTGGATGGTTGAGGATGCGTTGGACGATTTCAGTCCCGATTCCCTGTCCTTGATAGGCTTTATCGACGATGACATCCCAGATGGTAGCGCGGTAGGTAAAATCGGTGAGGACTCTGCCGAACCCGATGAGCTGATCACCGTCCCACGCGCATAGGGTGAGATCGGTATGGCGCAGCATGTCCTTCGCGTCACCGAGGGATCGGTCCTTGGCCCATGGAGCTTGGTGGAACAGTTGGAGAAGTTGGGACGCTTCGGGGGGGTCCTTGTGAGAGTAGGTGACAGCGGACTTGAGGGTTGGAGGCATCTTATACTAGAGTATCTCCTGGAATTCATTTGAAGTGTACGGGGAAAACGATGTCAACGCAAGTCCGAACGTGCCCAAAGTGCTTTCAACTCATGTGGCTAAAGATAGATGAGTACGAGGTACTCGACGACGAAACCGTTCGAGCGAAGTGCCCCCACTGCGGTAATGTCGCTCGCTTCAAACTCGTTACGGTCGGGGTGAATGCATTAGGGCCCAAAATGGGCCATTAATCGCCGCGCCGAACCTTTGGGCGTGCATTTTGTGCTGAGGTTTCACAAGCCGCCACCTGCACCATCTAATTCAGGCTGATTTCCTGGAAGAACCCTGTGCAATACGGCGCGGTACTCCTTGAGCCGCTTTTCCTCGACGTGCCCCATTTCAATTTCTTTATCCCGCTGCATTCGTTCCAAATAATCCAATACCGAGAGCAGTGGTTGGACGGTCCCGAGAAGGTTCCCCATTTCAAATGCCTCTAAGGAAGACACCAAGGACTCATTCAACGCCTTGTACGGAGTTCCTGCGCTTTGGCTTCGAACACGCGATACGATGGTTTCATAATTGTCGATTGCCTCGAAGGAAGGCTTCACTCCCGAGGGCAGTGCGCTCAAGTGAACGATTGCCGGGAGTTTGGCAGCGTAGGACTTGATGTGAGACGTTAAGCCTCCCACTGCATCGAGTACTTCGCCGGTCAGCATGCATCCTCGGCAACGCGCATGGTGTTCATTGGACCGCGTGACTTCTTCTCCTCGGGGATGAACAGCTGTTCCAGGGCATGCATCACCTTCTCCATATCGCCCGGCACCGACCTCGTGAAATTCTCTACTCCACCCGTTGCTGGGTGAGTAAAGCCGAGGGTTCTGGCATGGAGCATCACCCGAGGGATCTCCACTTCTTGGATCGCGCATACCTTTCGCCCGCCGTACGTGTGATCTCCTAAGATGGGATGTCCCAAAGAAGCGAGATGCACTCGAAGCTGATGCGTTCGACCAGTTCGCGGGTAGAGCAACACGTGAGCTGCCACTTTGCCATACCGCCGGTCAACCACGTACTCCGTAACGGACTCCTTGGGACTTGTGGTTCTCGAAGAAAACTTCTTTCGGTCTTTAACGTCTCGGCCAATAGCCAACTCAATCAGTCCCCGCCCCTTCTTAGGGACGCCCCAGACCAATGCTTCATAGACTCTGGTAATGGTATGGAGCTTGAATTCTGCGGCGAGGGCGCGATGCGCTGTGTCGGTTTTGGTAATGACCATAACACCGGACGTTTCCTTGTCCAACCGATGGACAAGGCCGGGTCGCTCTTTCCCTCCGATCGTTGAGATCGTTCCACCTGACGTTTGGAAATGATGCAGCAGCGCATTGACAAGCGTTCCTGTCCAGTTCCCCGGTGCTGGATGCACGACGATGCCAGGTGGTTTATTCAACACCAAAAGGAATTCGTCTTCGAACAAGACTTCCAGCGGGATCGCCTCTCCCTGAATCGAAAGGGGCTCCGGCTTTGGAACGTCCATGGTGATCCTGTCGCCGGGTTTGATTTTGTGACTCGCCTTCACCACTTGATCGTTGATGCGAATGCGACCTAACTCGATCAACCGCTGCAACGCCGACCGTGAGATCTCTCGTTCCCGGTTGACGAGGAAAAGATCCAATCTCTTCGGTTGTTCTCCGGATGTGATGATAAATTCTGTAATCATGAGCAGACCACGCTACTAAAGAGCCACGGTCGAATGCAATCTCCGATTGTCGGGGTAGCGGGTTCTATGAATGTACATGCGTTAAAGCTTCAACTTGCACCGGTGATGACCCATCGGCGTGATTCTTGAACAACATATCACCAGGGAATATGATAAGAGATCATATGATCCTACAAACAGATTGCTTCATAGGGGCAAGGAGACTCACGCGATGCCTTCGTTGCATTCCCATGAACGGTCCTGCTTCCAGACAACCGGCAATAGCCTGACCGATCTACCTTGTCTCAATAGACTCTTACAATCCCATCACAATATTTCTGACACGCACCCTGCGATTCTTCCCCATCAATTCCTATCCCCGCAGGTGGTTCGTTCCAATTACAGCGTGACTCATTACCTGCGAGATCTGATCGGTCAAGCGATTCTATCCGTTTGCACAACAAGGAGGTATCTATGACATCCTCTAAAACATTACTCTGGGCAGCCGTATTGGGATTTGTAATAGTAGGCGCGACTAGTCTATGGCCGGTTCGTACCTCGTCCGAAACCACATCCATCAACTTGCCGTTGGATACGGTAGCTGATTACATCCATGCCGTCATCGAGGCTGATCGAGATTTGTATACCAAGCATGTCGTGGAACGCATGCAAACGAAAGGGATCGTTGTCGCCTCCGAAAACTGGGAGGAAGCGAATACCTTACCCCTCCCTGCGCAATTTCTATTGGAATCCGGACGGCACGTCGGCAAGCAAGGCTTAGGAATACAATACCGGTTGGTCAGCCTGTGGCCGATCAATAAGCGCAATGTTGCGTCGAATCCCCTTCAGAGCATTGGGCTCGGTACTATTCTGACTCAACCCAACCGTCCCTACACGGGGGTCACGAAGGTCGGCAATACCCGTTATTATGAAGCGGTGTATGCCGATCTGGCCGTCACCCAGGCGTGTATCGGCTGTCACAATGCTCATCCCGACAGCCCAAAGCGTGACTTCAAGCTCAATGACGTCATGGGTGCGATCGTGATCAGTATTCAGCTCGGCCAGTAATCGATGGTCAGCGGCGTGAAAGCAACAACGGCAGGCCTCCGGTCCATACATAGACGCTTGAGAGGGGATGGCGTCGCATAATCTCCTTCCTGACCGGCAGAGTAACCTCAGCTCCGCCGGTCAGACGGAATGAGATCGGGATCAGCTTTGCTCCCTATATCGGTTAATCGATGAACTGAAATGATTCGGAGGGAATCGAGCGGCTAAGTATGGGGAGCCTTTCTTGTGCGCTCGGCAATCTTTTTGCGAAGACGAGCCTTCTCAAGGCTGATCTGGGCTTCTTTGACTTCTGACGGCAAACCACCTGCTTGAACGCGTCGCTCCGCCTCAGCGACTTTGGCAGTGGCCCGCTCCACATCGATGTCTTCCGCTTTTTCCGCGATTTCCGCCATGACGGTGACTTTGGTTGGTGTGACTTCGGCAAATCCCCAGAGAACGGCCATTGAATGGGTTTGACCATCAACTCGATACCGAAGTTCGCCGATGCGAAGGGTGGACAGGAAATGGCAGTGCCCAGGAAGCACGCCGAACTCTCCTTCAGACCCTGGGGCAATGACTTCATCCACCTGCTGACTCAGCAGCTGTTTGTCGGGCGTCACAACCTCTAATAGAATCTTCCCCGCCATTCTTGCCTCGTGAAAGGTAAAAAGTTAAAGGTAAAAGGTTTAAGGAACCGAGCGGAGCTTGCCCGTTTCACCTTTCACATTTTACTTTTCACACCGTTATACTTTCACTCCCATTTTTTCCGCTTTGGCCAACGCTTCTTCGATCGGGCCCACCATATAGAAGGCTTGTTCCGGCAAGTGATCGTACTTGCCGTCGAGGATCTCTTTGAAGCTGCGAACGGTGTCTTTCAGCTTCACGTACTTGCCTGGCGCCCCGGTGAAGGCTTCGGCCACGTGGAAGGGTTGTGAGAGGAATCTCTGGATCTTCCTGGCCCGAGCCACGACCATTTTGTCATCTTCCGACAATTCGTCCATACCCAGAATCGCGATAATATCTTGGAGGTCTTTGTATCGCTGGAGAACGGACTGCACGCCTCGCGCGATCTTATAATGCTCTTCGCCGATGATCTGTGGATCGAGAATACGCGAGGTCGAATCCAAGGGGTCGACCGCCGGATAAATACCCAACTCGGCGAGTGATCGGGACAACACGGTGGTCGCATCCAAGTGTGCGAACGCCGTTGCCGGAGCGGGGTCGGTCAGGTCGTCGGCAGGCACGTAGATGGCCTGGACAGAGGTAATCGATCCCCGCTTGGTCGAAGTGATGCGCTCTTGCAAGGCACCCATTTCGGTTGAAAGGTTGGGCTGATAGCCGACGGCGGAAGGCATGCGCCCCAGCAGCGCGGATACTTCCGAACCCGCCTGGGTAAACCGAAAAATATTGTCTACGAAGAGCAATACGTCCTGGTTTTCTTCGTCGCGGAAATATTCCGCCACCGTGAGACCCGTCAGTCCCACGCGAAGCCGGGCCCCAGGCGGCTCATTCATCTGGCCATAGACCAACGCGGCTTTTGATTTCGTAAAATCGTCAGGATCGATAACTTTCGACTCCTGCATCTCGAGCCACAAGTCGAACCCTTCACGGGTCCGTTCGCCCACGCCGGCGAAAACGGAAA
>CAZPNQ010000004.1:0-78120 GCA_964587955.1 uncultured Nitrospira sp. | reverse complement strand
CCCCCGTTGCAATGACATAATCGTCCGGCGTCGGCGCTTGCAACATCATCCACATGGCTTCGACGTAGTCACCCGCGTAGCCCCAGTCGCGGTTGGCATCGAGATTTCCCAAAAACAAGTCTTGTTGTACGCCGAGCTTGATCCGGGCGGCGGCCTTGGTGATTTTTCGCGTCACGAAGGTTTCCCCTCGCCGAGGCGATTCATGGTTGAACAAAATTCCATTGCAGGCAAAGAGACTGTACGCCTCCCGATAGTTCACCGTGATCCAGTAGGAGTAGACCTTGGCTGCGCCATAGGGACTCCTCGGGTAGAACGGGGTCGTTTCCTTCTGCGGCACTTCCAGAACTTTGCCGAACATTTCGCTGGACGACGCCTGATAAAACTTGGGCCTGAGCCCCGATTCCCGAATGGCCTCCAGCAGCCGAATGGTGCCTAACCCGGTGATCTCCCCGGTATATTCAGGAATATCGAAACTCACCCGCACATGGCTCTGGGCTCCCAGATTATAGATTTCATCCGGCTGGACGGTGCGCAAGATATGATTCAAAGAACTGGCGTCATTGAGATCGCCATAGACTAAGTGCAATCGACGGTGGGGCACATGCGGATCTTCGTATATCGAATCGAGCCGTCCTGTATTGAATGAACTGGATCGGCGGATGATGCCGTACACGTCATAACCTTTGCCGAGCAGAAATTCAGACAGATACGAGCCGTCTTGACCGGTAATCCCGGTAATCAGTGCTTTCTTCACGCGTGAATCCTCCTTGAACGAGGAGGGAATTATTGTAAAGACTTACTCAAATCTACGACCCTATTTGGTGTTGTTTTAGAAGTGATAAGCTAAGCCAGCCAGCACGTTAA
Organism: uncultured Nitrospira sp.; assembly: GCA_964587955.1. Classification (GTDB taxonomy): domain Bacteria; phylum Nitrospirota; class Nitrospiria; order Nitrospirales; family Nitrospiraceae; genus Nitrospira_D. The sequence continues at coordinate 77,256 of CAZPNQ010000004.1, read as the reverse complement.
ACGCGCTATATTCACCGCTGAGACCAAAGACACTGTCGAAGTTAGTGATTGTCGCGCGGGTAAACTTTCCTTCCACAAACAGTCCCCATTCATCGAGGATTAATACTTTCATTCCTCCGAAGGCATTGAGTCCAGGCGCCACCTGATGTCCGCGAATGGCTCCTGAACTGGTGAAGTAAAATGCACCGCCACCCACACCGGCATAGGGCTGAAAGACTTTGCCCGGATAGCGGGCGACTGCATTGAAAGTAAATGCAATCAGACGCATGGAAGATTCCGGTACATTCACTGTGCCAGGGAGCGATTGTTGAATCTGGCACGTCGTTCCCAATATGCAGTTCACACCGGGAGGGGGGTCTCCGGGTTCGAACGGATTGAACGTAATGTCGTGAACGGTCCTGACGGTTTGATTCTTGATTGTTGGGGTTGTGGTGAACACCTCGAATTCGGCTCCCAGCCATTTGAAGCCTTGATCTGCGAAAAAATAGCCGACTCTTCCACCGAACAAGGGCGATTGTTTCAGTCTCATGTCGGATGCATGAAGAGTTTGGCTGTATGTACCGGTCGGAGGATTACCTTGGCCACCCGAGAAGAATTGTGTGTCGAGCGTCTCACCAAGTTGGTTCATTTGTACGGTATTCAAGGTAAAAGGAAAGCTGGCACCGCCGTAACCCGCGACGTACCATTCACTCGCGGCAGTCTGAGGAAGCGCTCCGATCAGCAGCGTCACGACTAGCGCAGTCGATGATGACGTGGATATCGAACAGAGCCGACCAAACCAGGACTTCATCGAATCCCTCCCGTTGAAAACAAGGCCGCAGAATAGTCTTGAGGCCATGACGCGCCCATTACATTCAGATTAAGTCACTGTTAATTCAGGAAGAGTTGAAGGCTTCGATCAGCGGATTTCGTAGGTCAGCGTCTGGCGTTGACTATTGCGTACCAGATCCACGCGCACCATATTCTCATTCCGCAGCTGTTGAAAGAGCGAGAGCAACATGCCGGGATCGCGGAGTTCGACGCCGTTGATCCGTTGGACCACATCGTTGGTTCGTAACCCGATCTTGTCGAAGAACCCCACCGGCATGACATGGAGTCGGAATCCATCGAGCTTGCCGTCCGCAAGGTAGGGAACTGCCTGCGCTTGTGTCATCAGGCGTGTCGGATCGTTCAGCGCGGCGGTCACTTCCCGGCGATCCAAGACCTGACGAGTTGGCGCAGCACGCGCCTGACTCGATTGTCGTACAGTCGCTATTCCATCATCGCTTGTTTGGTGACTCAGAGCAGCCAGCGAAAGCCATTCTTCCGAAGGGCCGCTTTTGAACAGTATCCGGTTCTTCTCGACCGACTGAAGCGTGCCGACATTCGGGACCTGCGCGCCGACTCGGTAGATTTCTTGTGATTTGGACGCGAGGTCTTCAACGATGGCCATTTCGCCTCGCTCCGTTCCATGCACGCTGCCGAGAAAAGCGACTTTGCGCGAAGCCTCGATCGGCGGGGGGGGTGGGCCAGGAGCCGGTGCGCCGTCTTTCCCCCGATGCATCACTACCGCGGGCAACTCGAAAAGCCCACTCTGAAGAATCTCCTCGATTCGTTGTTGAGAGTCGATAGGATCGATGGAGACGATCGACTCCGGAACAGAGGAGGAAACATTCGGTATCGCAAGCGGCACATTCAGCGCATCCGCGATGAACGCATTGGTAGCATGGGCGATGATGAGCGACGCCAGCGTGAGATAGGCCACTCCGATGAGCCGGCGAGCGACAGGGGAGTGCGGCATAGGGTGATCTTCTCCGTATTCGTGATATTGCGGGAGGCATCCTAATCACGGATTGTTCGGCTCACAAGGGGGGACACGCCGTTCGACGACAAATTAACAGCCGGCCAATTCCTCGATAACAATTCCGTAACATCTCTGGGACAATTCTTCTTTACATCATCATGACGACGAGCCGGAACGGCTCTGTGTTCAATTTGAATATGGGCAATAGTCACGACATCGGCGAAAACAGCGGCATGCGTTTCGCGAAAAGCGATGCTGCATGAGAGAAGTCGGGTGGGTGGTTCGAGTCGTTATGCCGATGCTAAGCCTGTATCTTCTGATCGGAGAGAAGGCAACGGCGCTGGCAGAAGGTCGGAAGCCGAACGGCACGGTGTTGCTGGCTCAAGTAAAAACCGGGATCGGCCAGACCGAGTCCCGCGACACGACGAGTCCTTCCTCTGGATCAAATCTAGAAAGAAGAACGGATGAGATGGCCGGAGGAAAAGCGTCTGCTGAAAAGAACGCGGAGGAGGTCCTGTTCGAGATCACGACATATGAGGTCGACGGAAATACGATTCTTGAGCAGGCTAAAATCGATCGACTACTCGAGTCGTACAAGGGTATCGATCGCCGGATGAACGATGTCGAGCAGGCACGAGCTGAACTGGAAAAACAGTACCACCAGGCCGGTTATCCCACGGTGCTGGTCAATCTTCCCGAACAGACGATCGAAAAGGGTCTCGTGCGGCTGCAGGTCGTCGAAGGACACTTGTACTCTATTACGGTGACGGGAAATGAATACTACAGTTGGGGCAGTATCCGTACAAAACTGCCGTCACTGACGCCGGGCGCGCTCATCTATGAGCCGACGTTTGTAAAGGAACTGGCCGCCGTCAACGGGAATCCTGATCTGAATGTCACGCCGCTAATGAAACCGGGCTCGGTACCGGGCACCGTTGATCTCGAGTTGAAGGTCAAGGATCGGCTGCCGGTTCATGGAAAGCTGGAAGCCGACAATCGAGGTCCGCTCACCACTCCCCAAAATCGGTTAATCGCAGAGGTGCAGCACACGAATGTCTTCGGCAACGATGAAATCCTGACGTTCAACACCGTTCAAACACCGACGGAATGGGGAGCCATCCAGAACTACGGAGCGAGTTTTGTGTATCCCGTCATCTGGCCCAATCATCTACTGACGGTGTATGCGTCGAAGTCCGAAAGCAACTCAATCCTAGCGGGAGGGGCGATTTCGGTCGGCGGCGGCGGCGACGTCAACATCGCCGGCAATGCCACGATCGCCGGCGTTCGGTATATCTTTCCGCTTTTTCCCGGAGGTCAATACACGCATCAGCTGCAGATCGGCTTAGACTACAAGCGGCTGGAAAAAACCTCAGCCACATTCCCCGGCGGATCGACCGCCGTGGTCCTCAACCCGGTGCAGTACACCCCCCTCTCGATCGGATACACGGGATTCTATCCGGATCGGTTCGGGCTCACGAGAGCCTCGTTCACCGCCAAGGGTTATGTGGCCGGAGCCATTCCCGGCGGGCGCAAAGAAGATTTTGGTGGCGATCCCACCGATCCGTTCAATAAACCAGGCAACCGTGCCGGGTCGACAGGCTCTTTTGCCGTACTGCAAGGAGGAGTGAGCCGGGTACAACCATTACCGGGGCAGTTCTCACTTGACCTCATGGCCAACGGCCAATGGGCCAGCCAACCCTTGATTCCCGCCGAGCAGTTTTTTGCCGGAGGATTCGATACGGTTCGTGGCTATCTCCAATTCGAGGCCATCGGCGACCATGCAATACGTGGCCGCGCGGAATTGACCACGCCGGAAGTGCTGAAGGTGCCGATCGATCGGATTTGGCAGCGGCGGCGCAGTTCCGATTACACCCTTAGGCTCAGGTTCGCCACGTTTTACGATGCGGCGCATATCTGGGTGGCACAGGCGCCGCCAGGCCAGCTGTCTCGGTTCCGTCTCGAAGGCGCAGGGTTCGGCATCAGGGTAAAGTTTCCAAAGGACATCGGCCAGCTCGCGCTCGATAGCGGGTGGGCATTGAGGGACACGTTGAACACCAAGCGCGGCGATAATTTTGTGCATTTTTCCGTGGGCCTCTCATTTTAAGGAGCCGAACCATGGGAATAGGATTTTGGAAAAACAAGAGAGGGCTCGCGGGGATCCTTATCGCCTTTCAGCTCATCCAGTGGGTTTGTCCTCCTCTCATGCTCGCCAATCCCACCGGTTCTGCCGTCGTCGGAGGAGATGCGGCTGTTTCGGGGCTCGGCACGGCGCATGTCACCATCAATCAGGCCTCCCAACAGGCCATCATCAATTGGCAGTCGTTCAACATCGCCCCCAATGAAGTAACCCAGTTCGTGCAACCGAACGCGTCGGCAATCGCCCTCAATCGCATTTTCGATCACAATCCCAGTCAGATCCTAGGGTCCTTGCGGGCCAACGGTACCGTCATGTTGGTGAACCCCAACGGCGTGTTTTTTGGGCCCAACGCCCAAGTGAACGTCGGGGGGCTCATCGCGTCGTCACTCAACATCACCAATGCAAATTTCTTGGCGGGGCACTATCTGTTTGAAGGCGCAGGAGTAGAAGGGATCGTGAAAAACCTCGGCCTCATCCGGGGTCTTCACGACGGAGTGTATTTGCTCGCACCGAACGTCGAGAACAGCGGGGTCATCACGGCACCGGGCGGCAGCATCGCGCTGGCCGCGGGGACCAAAGCCTATCTCGCCACGCGGCCGGACGGCCGTGGGTTTCTCACTGAATTGTCCGCCCCGACGGGACAGGCCATCAACATGAAAGATCTTGTGGCGGACGGCGGCCACGTGACGCTGGCCGGACGGGTCGTCAATCAAGGGGGCCGTATCCAGGCCGACAGCGTCCGTGAGAAGAACGGCAAGATCGAACTCTTCGCGAGTGAGAAGCTGACGTTGAAAGCCGGCAGCCAAACCTCGGCGAAGGGAGGAGGCGAAGGGATCTCGAACGGTGGGACCGTCCTGGCGATCGCAGATAAAGCGAAGGGGACGGCGCTATTCGAGAAAGGTGCGAAGATCGATGTGTCTGGAGGTGAGAAGGGCGGGCATGCGGGATTCACGGAATTGAGCGGGAGCCGAGTGAAACTCGGAGGGCACTTCGTCGGAACGGCGGGGGCCGGCTTTCGCGGCGGACGCTTGCTGATCGATCCTGACTTCATTGATATCACAGGTCTTACGGTGACGGATTTTTCCGACATCAGTGTGTTTTCGGAACGGGATGCTGCCGGAAACTTACTGCCCGGGCACAATCTCACAGTCACAGGATTTTTTAATCTAAGTACTGTCAAGGCTCCCCCCACAGGCGGCACCATCCGGTTCGACGCAGGCCAGGATCTCATCTTCAACGACGTTCTGCTGGTTAACAATCTATTGCTTAATCCATCGGGCACTGCGGCCAAATGGGATATCGTCGGGGTGGCGGAACGGAATATCTTATTTACCGGTAATGCAGGCAGCTTGCTCCAGACCGCTCACGGAGGCAGCATCAATCTGCAAGCCAAGACCGGCGACGTGAACTTGATCGATGCCCCTCCGCTTCCTGACGGTATCGGCACAGGGTCCGGTTCTCTTGCGACTATCCGTGCTGAGGGCGGCGGTGGCATCTCTATCCAGGCTGGCCGGGATTTGATTGCCAGTACCGGGTTCGATGAAAGTGGTGGACCGACGACGCTGTTTAAGATCCAGGGCATCAATATCGACGGGCCGGGACGGCTCAATTTGCAAGTCGGTCGAGATTTTCTCGGTGGTAAGGCACATGGTGTGGACAGTGGGCCCGGGTTTGTGCTGTGGAACCATGTCGTTCCCACCGCCATACCGCAACCTGTCAAACCGCAACACACCGTGACTGTCGGAGGCAAGATCGGCGACACTAACCTCCCGCTCGGCGACAATGGACTACCACTCACGGTTGCCGAACAGCGTGCACGGAATCCTAACGATCCCCCTGTAAAGGAAAGGACGGACAAGTATGCCGATTTCGCGCTGTCCGGCGGCGAGCTCACCGTTTCAGCCGGCGGCAACATTTACCTGCGCCGCGTCCAAGATGCGGGATTGATCGGGGGAGAATTCGATGCGGAAGGCGTCCCGCGCCAGCCGACTTTCGCTCCAGGGCTTGAAAGCAACAAGGTCGTGCTGGTCTCGCGTGAGGGACATATTCTCCTCAATACCAGCCGGGTAGATGGTCCTCAAGAGGCGAATCCGGATCTCGCGGATCTTCGAGGATGGCTGCCGGCCTCATTCGAAGCCAGGGCTGAAAAGGGAACGATTCAAATCCGGTCCGGCCTGACGTTTCTACCGTCGCCGAGTGGATCGGTCAAGTTCTTCGCGAAGAACGACATTCAAGGAGTACCGAAGACCGAACGACGGAACAATTCGAATTTTGAGTGGCTCTATATCGGTTTCCCAGGTGTTCCAGGAGGCCGATGGCAAGCGGTCGACAGAACCACAATCGCACAGCACCCTGAACTCCTCCCGTACTGGGTGAACAGGGACAGACTTCCAGCAAGTATCAAAAACACAATACCCGGCGACGAATTGTTCCCGGAATTCGCAAAAGTCGATGTGGATCTGTCTCCTCCAAGAGTGCGGCTCTTGGAAGTCGACCCGAATCGACTTGTCGGCAACACGAACTACAGCGAAATGAAACCGTGGGCCAACGCAAATCTCTTCACATTGGGCGTGCCGCTCGCGCAAGACAGCCAAGCGGCCCCTGCGCCGGTCAGCTTCACCGCGGAGCTCGGCAATATCAGTAAGCTCGATCTCAACTTGATCAGCCGGCCCTATCGGAAGGAGGTCACGATCGAGGCAGGCAATCGGATTGAGAGGGTTCTCGCCCAGATCTTTCTGCCCGACCTGGGGGCGCGCACGCAATTCGTCACCGAGCGAATTCCGCTGTTTCTTGATCCGAAGACCAATCAGCCCCGCCCGGTCAAGCCAGACGATGTCATTTTGATCCGTGCCGTCAATCCGCAGACGCAGCAAGTGGAAACCAGGCCATGGGACGGAAAGGAGTCGGTGGCCGTTACCGATCTCGTGAATGTGGTGTTCCGTGATGTTCACGTGCCGGTTACGGTGCCCAAGGTCGCGGCGACTCTGAAGGCCAAGGATTTTCTCTTGGATAAAGGACCAGACGGCAGCGAGGGCGGCATCGATTTTTATGGATCAGGCACGGCGCGAATCATCGCGACGAATAACCTGGATCTCGGTACCGGGAAAGGAATTTCCGCCGCTCCTCACCCGGACAGGCCGAGCGAGCGTGGAGGGTTGATCGATATTGCAGTCGGGAACAATCTCGATATGGTGATTTCGTCCATCGTCAGCAGCAGTGGAGCCGGTGTTTCAATACATGGCTACGACGCCGCGAAGCCCGATGTGGTGGGGTATGACAACTCGGTCTTGTACCCGTTGCAGTTTCCGGACTCGGCCCGCCGATGGATCAATGTTCCAGCCGCTGGAGGAAAAATCAACGTCGGAGAAAATAGTCCAAGATCCGTCGGCACCGATGGGCGGACGACGGGAATTCAAGTCACAACCGGAGGGTCGGTTGGACAGGTGGCACGGGAACCTGTTGTAAACCAGGACGGGACTGTCACGGTGAATGTTGTCAAGGATCCCGCTGCGATTTTGATCAGGGCGAAAGGCGACATCGATGTCAATAAGTCACGGGTGGCGACCTTCAACGGCGGCGATATCCGGCTGACCAGTACTCATGGCAGCATCAATGCCGGCAGTGGCAGCAGGAACAACCGCGTCTTCTTCGATGTGCCGACCGGAGAATTTGATTCGGCAGGCAAGCCGATTACAAGGGCGGTGGAAGTGCCTGGAAGCGGGATCTTCACCTTTCATCCGAATGATCCCAAGCCGCTCAAGTTCCCGAGGTTCAATGATCCGGAGATCAATACGCTGCTGGCGCAAGCGGCGAGGGAAAAGACCTTTGGACGGGACGTATCGGCCTTGGAAGCGAAGGCAAATAAACTTCGAGCCGAACGGTTGAAGGCCTTCGAGGAACAAGTCCTCAATCCCTATATCGATAAATTAAAGCTGGCCGACATCACCTTAACTGCGGAGACCGGCGTGCGGGCGATCGAGCGGAATACCATACCGGCGGACGGTTCAGGGCGCATCATCATTCCCGAGGCCGGTATTCAGGGGCGCAATGTCAACTTGAATGGAGTGCTCGACTTCCGAGGCGGATCCATAACCGGCCGTGTCGTGCTCCCGCCGAATGCGGCGGTAGTCGGCCAGCCGAGCTTCGTCGGCGGCCCACCTCCGCCCGGCGTTGCGCCGCCGCCGCCACCTCTGACCGGTGGAGGGACAGCTGCCGCTGCATCTTCCACGGCAGCATCCACCAGCTCGTCCGTGAAAAACGCGGATAGTACCCAAGAAGTCGCCAGCGAAGCGTCTAAAAAACAGACCGGTTCCGATCGTGTGGCATCGAGCACCGGATCGAAGAAGGAAGAGGAGTCGAAATTGGCAAAAGCGGTGAGGGTCAAACGAGGAGTAGTCATTCAGGTGGATGTGAAACCGCAAGCGCAGTCAGTCAATTAATCGGAAGGGAATTTACTCATGGATATGAGTTCGGGAGGCGTGGCATTTGCGTTGAGCCATGCGACGCTCGAAGGCAAGATCACGATTTCGGTGCTGCTCCTCTTCTCACTGGTCAGTTGGACCGTGATCATCAACAAGTTCCGGCAACTGGCAAAAGCCAAGAAGCGGAACGCCGTATTCCTCGACTATTATGCGAAGGCTAAAAGCCCACTGGTCATCTTCAACAAGGGGAAGATCCAGCGGCTTCAGGGCTCGCCTATGTACGAGCTGTACTATGGTGGCTGTGAAGAATTGAAAGTGCAGCAGGAAAAGTACGGGACCGAGAAGGTGCCCAATCACGGGATGAGTGCCATCCGGATCGCCTTGGAGCGAGTGCTTGGGGAAGCAGCGGTGGGACTGGAGTCTGGGATGATCGTGCTGGCAACCGCCATCAGCGGAGGACCCTTTATCGGATTGCTGGGGACGGTGTGGGGCGTCATGGATACATTTTCCGGGATCGGTCGCGCGCAGCAGGCGACGTTGACGACCATGGCGCCCGGTGTGGCGTCAGCGCTCATCGCGACGGTCGCGGGACTCATGGTCGCGATTCCCTCATTGTTTTGCTACAACTTTTTAGTGACGAAGACAAAAACCCTCACGATGGAACTCGATAATTTTGCGGCCCATCTGGAGACCGTCTTTATCACGGAATATCTCCGTGACAAGAATGGAACGACGGAGCCGGAAGATATTGAAGATTTCCGCCCCGGTGGCCATCGACAGGAAGCGGAGCCCTCCGGCGCGGCGACCGGCCACTAATATGCCGCGAAGCGTATTTCGTGAAACGATGCCTCTCGTTTCATCAACGACGAGATATGACATTAAGAGATGAGACGCTTTTCGAAAAAATCACACGGCGCCGTGTCTGACATCAACATCACGCCCTTGCTTGACCTCGCATGGGTCCTACTCGTGATCTTCATCATTACGACGACGGCGATGGTGCAGGGGATCGAGCTGAAGCTACCGGAATCAACGCCACATGAAACGGACATGGAGACAAGCACGCCGACCCTGTCGGTGAAGAAGAACGGCGACGTGTATATGGACGAAGAACGGGTGAAGCTCAGTGAGCTGGAAAAACTGATCCGCGACTTGAAGGCCGCCAAGGGCGGCAAGCTCCCGCTGGTGCTTCGCGGCGACGCGGGCGTTGAGTACAAACATGTGGTAGCGGTGCTGGACATCCTGCAACGCATCCCAGTTGAAGATTTGGCCATCGCCACCAAGCCCTTCAACGAACCATGAACGGCGTAAAGCGTATCTCGTTGAAGCATGTCTCGTTAATGCAGCAAAGCTGATGGCCGGCACCCGATTGCTCATTTTGCGAGATACGAACGACGTGTGACCGATTCAAGAGATGGCAGGGTATAAAGGATTCGAGAAACAGAAAAGCAAGCTTGGCACGACTCTGCTTATCGTCGGGGTCGTTCATGTAGGCATCGGAGCAGGACTCTATTGGGTCTCGCAAACCGATTGGGGGCAAAACCTCATCAAGGTCTATAAGCTCAACGCGTTTCGCAAAGAAGATCCGCCGCCTCCGCCTGAAAAAGAGCCGGAGCCTGAACCGGAACCTGAGCCGCCTAAGCCGGAACCTAAACCGCAAGAAATGCCGCCACCTCCACCTCCAATCACCGAAGCGCCGCCGCCACCGACATCGGCGGACGCTCCGGGTCCACCGGCCGTCAATGCCGATCCCTTTGCCATCGGAAAAAATCGGAAACCTTTCGCGGGCTATTCCGATATTCTCACTTCGATGATTCAAGCCCAGTACCACCAGCCGCCGACGCTGTCCGACGATCTCGAATATGCGGTGCTCTGTGAGTTGGTGCTCGACGAGCAGGGCCGTGTGCTGCAATATCGCTTGATCAACTCATCCGGCAGTCTGCTCTTCGATCAATCCGCGCTCGACGCGTTGGCGAAAGTGACGCAGGTCCGCCCGCCGCCTGAAGGAATGGACCGCACCGTTATCGTGAAGTTTTTTCCGCCGACGTGATGCCGACAGCGTAGGAATCTCTGCATCGTACTCGCTTCGTTCGCCCTGTTTCGCAAACTTCATCGAAAGTTTACTCCCTCCACAAGCTTCTCTGATCTACCCGTAATCACTTCGGGATACAAATCCTCGCGTGTCATATGGAAGCCGCCATGATCTCACCGCAGTCGAGGGTCGACCGAATGTTAACGACCATCGAACGGAGGGATGACGTGGCTGTAACACAAGAAAGAGAAAACAAGAGCGCAAATCTGGGAGCAGGTTTGTGCTCCTGTTTCGCCCGATGAGAGGGGGTGGTGGTAACGGCGAGACATTCCGGCACGCAATCAATCGGTTCTTATTTATTCACTAGAGGAGGCCTAGTATGAAGGTTCGAAGTGTAAAGCAAATGATGGTGGCGGCCGCGTTGACCGTGATCACGTCAGTTGCCGGCATGGTTGGACAGGCGCAGGCGTTTACGTTCGGTGATGGCGACCTTGTTCTGGCGATTTACGGAAACAACACCGAAGCTCTGTACAATCTGGGCAGCGCTACCACGAGGCTGACTCCTGGTGGTACTCCATTCACCCTGGACGTTTCGGCTGGATTGGCCGCCGCCCAAGTCGGCACCAATGCGGTCAAGTACACCATCTTCGGCTGGGATTCCACTCAGCAGATTCAAGCGGCAACCACGTTCGCTCAAGGTCAGGTCCAACCTCCGGGTTCGCTCGTAGATCTGACGAACCAACTGAATGCATCGGTTAACTGGTCCGGGCAATTAGGCGTGAATCCGATTGCGGGTGACACGGTCGCGAAATCGAATCCACTATCGTTTAGCTCGAATCTCGACGGGCCCGGTGATGGAAAGTTCGGAGGAACTTGGCCTGTCGCCATGCAGGGAGCGCTCGGCGACATCCTGAACATCATGAATGGCGATGCCACGGTGGGTACTTTCACTCAGGTTGGTCGGGTGCTTTTGGCAGCCAATGGGCTTCTGACTATCGGCAATCCTGGTCCCAGCGCTGTTCCGTTGCCGGCCGGCGTGGTGCTCTTCGGCACCGGCTTGATCGGATTGATTGGAGTTGCCCGTCGGTCGTTCAAGCGGATGGCCGCGTAACTTCAAGCCAAATAGTGACTGGGCAATTTACCTTTAACACATAAACATGTCGTCACTAACTAAGGAGTACAGAATGACATCAACGTTGAAATACATGCCGATTCTCGCCGGGATGCTGGCTTTGGCCGGCTGGGCGGGAACGGCCGAAGCCCAAACGCCGTTGAACGCAGGCGGTGCATCTGCCGCGCGTAATTTCATGAGCGACGTTCCCCTCAATCTCTGCGACGCAGCGCCGTTGCCTAGTCGGTTTGCAACCGCAGACGGGAACAAGATCACCTGGATCTGCAACCGTGGGGGGGCGCCCGTCGTCATCCGGTATTCCGCGACTGGATCGAGCGATGGAGTCAATAAGTTGCTACAGCCACCCGCCAACCCGGCGTCCAATATGCTGTACTTGGACCATACCCTCACGGCAGGCTGCACCGGTCCGGTTCTGACGACCAGACCGTCCGATGGCAAGCAATACAACAATACGACCGGTTGCGGAAACGGGAACACCGTCAGTCTACCGGTTCATCTGGGTGTCTCGGACGTTCAAGGAGCATCATTCAATCAAACCGGTCCTTTGGGTACGACCGTTACTCCGTTGAACGACAGCACTCTGAACAGTCAAGTCGGCGCGATCACTCCCTTCGCAATCTTCGTGGGGAAAGGTGTGGTCAAGTTGAATGCTGCCGGAACCGGTCCAGGCAGCCTGATCGATGGATTGTCCCGGCTGCAGATCGAACAGATCTTTGCCCGAGGCGTGACGGACTGGACACGTCTCGGTTTCGGAACTGTGACAGACGCTGCCCCTGGTACGTTGGAAGCGACGTCTCCGATCACCCTCTGCCTCCGCAATGCCGGGTCGGGAACGAAGGCGGCGTTCGATCAAACGCTGATGATCAATATATCCGAGACGGCGTTTGCTGGGGCAACGGTCATTTTCAGCCCCAGCAGTTCAGGCGTGTTGAGCTGTTTGGCGGCAAACCGTCGGTCAATTGGCTACATGGATGCGGATCAAGTGGTGAGCTTCAATCCTGGTGGAGCTAATGCGGGCTTGGCCCATACCGTTCGAGTCGATGGCGGTCTCGCACATGACCCGTCGCTGGGTGCCAGCAATGAGAAGCGCGATCTGAAGTGCGGCAAGTATGCGTATTGGTCCGCGCAACGGCTGAATCAACGTACTACGCCGATCGGGGGCGGAACTGATGCCTTGATTGCTGCGTTCGTCGCCAATGTCCAGGCAGCGGCAACGATCGCGCAGATTCCGACTGGGGAATACTGGGCCTCGGATGAAGAAATGGCCGTCTCCAAGAACTCGGATAGAGGTCCGTTGATCTGGAAGGCTGGCGCTCACCCAGAGTGCCGGTAGTATAACAATCCGATCTGTGGTCAGGACATGCATCTCGTGCATGTTCTGACCAACGAGAATCTGCAGAACTTACAAAGTTGAAGAGTATCTGCTGCCGCCTTTTAACTGATGACGGTGGTTCGCTAGGGGTCTGTCATTTCTGGTTGGCTGGGTGTTAACGAGGGCCAAGATACAGAGCGTATTTAGATCAAGGCTCATCCTGAAAGCCGAATGGGGAGTTCTGTTAGGAATTGTTAAGAGTGCAGGGAGTTGCGGCAGGGATATCGCCGCAACATAGCATCGAACTTCATGTCTCTGAGGGAGACTGAATGAACAGAAGGACATGTCCGAATGCAAAAGACGTTTAAACATATGTCCAAGGTATATGCCAGTGCTGCTGTGCTTGTGCTGGGTATCGCTTTGATGGGTCCATCCACGGATCCAGCCATGGCGATGCAGTTGAACTTCAATATGAATGCACCGACGTCGGGATCTGTGTCGTATGGAGGGATCGGCGGAGGACTTGTCGGCAGCAACATCGATCTGGATAACGTGGTCGGCACGTCCACACCGCTCAACAACAATGTCACATCAACCTGTCTCAATTGCGTCCTGAATTTTACTTCCGGTTTGAATACCAGCGCGGGGAGTGGATTGTGGCAGTTCGCTTCCGGCGGATCCATCACCATCACAGGTGGAATCGATTTTGCGGGGAGCACTCCGGATATATCAACCGGGTCCACACTGTTGAGCGGTTCGTTCGGCAGTGCGTTCGTTCAGGACCTCGGGGCACCTGGCTTCAGGGTAACCTTCGGAAATTTTACTGATACGAAACATGCTTCGCTCTTGTCATATTACGGCTTGCCGGGCGGCACGTATAATGGAGCATTGTCGCTCCTGTTTACCGCACAAAATAGCGGCCCCGGCAACGCTTTTACCAGCACGTCTATGATCGGAGGCAATATCTCGAATATTGCGGCGGTTCCGGTACCGGCGGCTGCGTGGCTGTTCGGATCGGGATTGCTGGGTTTGTATTCAGTGGCACGTAGAAAATTAGCCCGTTAACACCTGTGGAACCGGCGGGTTTTATGGAACCCGCCGGCAGCCCACTTGACCGGGTTGTCGAGTCTCACGTTGGAGAAGAAGCGCATTGCTAAGTCATCTCTATCTTTACAAGGGTGGTGGGGCCCCATTCACTCATGAGTGAAGCCAGCGGCGCAGGCGAGACCCGCTTCTTTGGAGGCCAACCACCACCCGAATTTCGGTCGAACTGAAATCAATTGAACTCATAGTCAGGACATGCGAATCATGCATGTCCTGACGAGAGAAGAATAGCCTATGATCAGACAAGCGACGGTGAAGGCTCTAGGTAAACCGATCGTCGGCCTCCTGCTCGCGTCGGCCTTGTCCGTCTTTTCGGCGCCGGTTCAGGCCATGACGGTCTACAATCTTAACTTTGTTTTCAGCCCGTCAACCGGCTCGGTCGCTCCCATGGGGACGGTCACATTGACGGATCTCGGAGCGGCAGTCCAGTTTGATATTGTCAACAAAGCGGGATCCGGCTCAAAGCTGGATTCTCTCTATTTCAATTTTGCGCATGGCACCACGAATCCCAATCAGTTGGTGTTCTCGAACGTCAGTGCCGCAGCAAGCACCTATACGACGCTGCTGGCTCCATTGGCTACCTCCACGGTCGCTCAGCTCAAGGCCGACGGGGATGGCCACTACGATGGAAAGTTCGAGTATACGGGGAATAATTTTCTCGGAAATGGCCAGACCCTGTCCTTCCGGCTCAGCGCGGCCGGACAAGATTTGGCCAAGAGCGATTTTCATTTCTTTTCAATCCCAGGCGGAGGAACTGGCACATATATCCTCGCCTCCCACATTCAGACCCTGCAGCCGGGCGGAACCTCGGCATGGGTCGGGACGGTTGCAGCCGTGCCGTTGCCGGGAGCCGCGTTCTTATTCCTGAGCGGCTTGTCGGGACTCACGATCATACGTACACGTTTCGGAAGATAACTTCCACTCTGGAGGCGGCCAGAGCAATCTGCCGCCTCCTTTCTACAGATACTCTTCATTAAGAAGTTCCCAACTCAACAACTCAATTGTGCGGGTCGTCCAGCCGATTAGGGACATTTCCGGTTGAAAGCCGCCATCAATTCGCGATAGGGTTTGACGACTCTCTGAGCGTCGGCCCTCATCTCGAATAAGCCTACGTACATAATCAAAAGATTTCGCCATCAATGGGCCCGAAGCCCAACGGACTTGATGGGCAGCCGGCTTGCGTTTCGGAATCTCTCCTGCGAACTCATCCCTCAATGATGCGTCGAGTGAGTTTTGTGCGTTCACGAAACATCATCAAATCTTGATAAATGTTTTACACAATCTGAACCCAAATCTTACGTTGATGTTCTCCACGGCTTGTATAACCGCTCGGCAGGAATAAAAGATTGTTACAGGTCCAGGATGCGTAATTTATATTTATTAAGTATTTCTAGGGCAGAAACCATAACTTTCAAGAAAGGATGTGTACGATGAAGCGAGTAACACCATTCATGACAGTCGGATTGTTCATTGCCGCCGTGTTTGTCTCGACGCCGGCTCACGCCACGACGGTGACACAATTGGAGTTGACGGGAGGTGCCGTCAATTACGACGGGAAATACGCGGGTGCCATGGATCGTCTGCTCGCCCAAGACGGCACGCTGAAGCTGGGCCAGTTTCAAGCCATCGGCGATCTCGTACCGACGATTCCGTCGAGCAAGGGATGCATGACCTATTCCCTTTTTACGTCGGGATTCACGGGCGCGGCTGCCCCATCGGCCACCATTTCCGGATCTTCGATTTCTATCGACTTGTCCTCGCTGTTTTTCGGTGTGAGTCGAGGCGATTCCCACAAGACCTGGAACATCGGCGAGTTGGCGACCGGATTGTTCAATCCCAACACTCGTGAGTTTATGGTCTCGTGGGATCATATGTTCGACGATGGCAAGCATGAGGGACTGGCGACCTTCTTCTTGAAGGGCGTGGCCCAGGTCGGGACATTGCCGACCGCGATTCCTGCCAGTCTTGTCCTCTATGCGACCGGTCTCTTCGGTCTCAGCTCATTGACCTGGTGGCGACGCCGGGCCAATCTTCCTGCCGCTGCGTAACGCCGCTACACCTTCCCACGTGCTCCGTCGCCTGTCCTCTTCGATGGATGGGCGACCGGAGATTGGGCACCCCGCAACAGTGCGTCTCCCATCTACCCGCAAGTCGTTCTCTTCCAGGTCGTTCTCATGCGAGTTAACTCAGTCCGGATGCTACCGTAATCTTGTTGTAATGCGTTCTTCTTATTGTGCCCCGGATGTGAATCTCAGTAGAGGGGGTGGAATGAAGAACGCGTTCGGTGGGTGGTGTTGGTGTGCTGTGTTCATCGGCTTTCTCGTCATAGTCATGGAACCACTCGTGTCTTGGGCCGGAAAGTTAGAAGACGTTCTGTTGGAAAACAAACAGATCACCGTCGAACAGTGGATACAGATCAAGGCTGAAGAGGAAAAGCGCGAAGCCAAAGCTTTACTGGAAGGTCGAGGAGCGGGGGACGGACCGGCTCGTGAGCGGTGGTACGACAAGATCAGCATTCGAGGCTATGCTCAACTTCGATATAACCATACGATCGACAACGATCGTCTTCGCAGCAATCAAGCCGATCGGTCAATCTCCGGGAACAACGAGTTGTTCCTCCGTCGCGCGCGGCTGGTGGTAAGCGGGCAACCTCATGAACGGGTGTTTGTGTATATCCAGCCGGAATTTGCCGGAGCGGTGGGCGGATCGGAGCAAGTCGCGTCATTGCGAGATTTCTATACGGACCTCTTTGTGACGGAGAACAAGGAATGGCGTATCCGCGTGGGGCTTTCCAAGGTGCCGTTCGGGTTCGAAAATATGCAGTCGAGCCAAAACCGGCTCGCGCTCGATCGAAACGATGCGCTTAACAGTGGAGTTCCAAACGAACGGGATATAGGCGTCTTTTTGTATTTTACCCCGACCCCGGTGCGTGAGCGTTTCCGCCGATTGGTCGATAGCGGCCTCAAAGGGGCCGGTGATTACGGCATGCTGGGTATCGGTGTCTTCAATGGGCAAGGACTCAATGTCCGTGATCGAAACAAGGACAAGCATATCGTGTTCCATGCCATGTATCCTTTCGAGTTTCCCAACGGTCAAATCCTCGAAGTGGGGATGGACGCTTACCGTGGAGAGTTCAATGTCGCCACGACGGCGGTTGTTCCACTTGATTCCATCAATGGAGCCGCGTTCACTCCGCGCATGACGAACAACGGTAACTATCTCGATGAGCGAATCGGCTGGCATGTCGCGTTGTTTCCGCAGCCCTTCGGCTTTCAGGCTGAGTACATGATCGGGAGAGGGCCTGAGCTGAACGAGGCTCGGACCGACGTGGAACTTGGTAACGTGCGAGGCGGCTATGCGCAGGTGTTTTACCGGTATCAGTGCGATACCTTCTGTCAGAACATCTATCCGTTTTTCAGAGTGCAGGAATACTATGGCGGGCGAAAATCAGAGGCGAATGCGCCGCGCAATTCTGTGCGGGAATGGGAACTCGGTGTCGAATATCAGCTCAACAAGGCGCTGGAATTCACCGTATCTTATAGCTGGACTCAACGGAATACCCCGGATGCCACATTTCTTCCCAACGGAAACCCTCCCGGTCTGTGCGCTGTGCCAGCCAGCGGGTTCGGACCCTGTCTTCAAACTCCGTATCAGCTTCAGAGCGGAAACTTGCTCCGTTTTCAGTTACAGTGGAACTTCTAGCGGGGACGTGTCGTATCCCCCCCTGAACTCTCGGAGCTGTGAGACGTCATTTCACGTTGTCCTAAAGGGAGGGTCTTGTACAGCACGACGAGTTCACGCCGGTCTTCCGCAAAGACCCGCATCAGTCCATCCACCACTTCATCCACGCGGGCCGATTCCGGAAGGAACATCAATTTCCCCCGCTGCGGAACCATTGACCTCATGGGGGTGAGCCGGTCGTCCTGGCTGTCGGCGATCCCAATGTCCGCTGAAAAGTGGGTACTCGATTGCAGATTGCTTAGAATGACATGCAGTTGGTCTCCATCGACGAACACTCCACCGGAAGTCACTTCACGCGAGGTCCCCGATACTTTCGTGCTCTGATAGAAGGTGGCGATTTCGTCCCCTGTTGCCTTGCTCAAGGCCAGACTCAGTAAAGGAGCCCAGAACTCGATGTCTCGATCGCTGAATGCGGGATGTTTACGAGGCACACTCAAGTCGTCATAAAACGGAATTCTCGACAGTGGCTCTTGGAGAGTAATCCCACGAAGCACCATCGTCATCTGTTCCGCCGAGATGTCGGAGGGATGGCTATGACCGGTGCCATGATTGAGCGTGCGATCCACTTCGAGACGGACGAACGAGTGTGGTGTCTCATAGATCGTGAGGGTTGTGAACTGCGCCGGCGAGCATCCGACAAGGGTGGCGACAAAAAAGGCACACCATCCATGACGGAACCACCAGGCGTAAAATCGGTTCATTGTGGTGATCGCCGATGCTACAGAAACCAAGTGCTATTCAACCATGAAGTGATTCGGTGTTTGCATGTGAATTACTTTGACGGGACAGACCATTTGGATATCAGCCGCGTAATTTCCGTCGATATGATGGGGAAAAATCCGAAGTCGACCGCCACCTGTTGGCCTTGCCGGCTCAACACGTATCGGACCAGCTCCGCAAGCGGCTGTGTCGGCGGCGTTTTCGGCGGCTTGGCAATATAAAGGTACAGGTTCCGCCGCAAGGGATAGGAGCCGTCCATCGCAGTCTGTGCGGTCGGTGCGACATAGCGGCCGCCTTTCACCGACGCGACCGGTACCGGCTTCACGAGGGAGGTTCCATATCCGATGGCCCCGAACCCGATGCCATTCTGATTGGCCTCAATGTCCAATACCGTTGATGCAGAGCCATGCTCATCGATGAGTTTCGGGAGAAAGGTTCCGTCTTTGCACACCTCTTCTCGAAAGAAATAACCGACGCTGGATTTTCCGTTCCTTCCGTACAATTCGACGGGAGCCTCAAACCACTCGTCCATTACCCCGACCAATCCCCACGAGTCGACGTCGTAACGGATCCCGCGTTGGCGCTCGCGACAGAACATGGCATCCAATTCGTCCAAAGCCAGGCCTGCAATTGGATTGTCTTTGTGCACGTAGATGGCCAGCGCGTCTGCGGCCACGGGAACTTCAGACGGCTCATACCCATATTCTCTGACGAACTCGGCTATCTCGGAGGCAGTGAGGCGGCGGGCCATTGCCGCTACGTCCGTCCGGTGCTCCAAAAGCGCTAAGAGTCCGTCTCCCGATCCTTCCGATACCAGGGTGATCTTCAGGTGAGGATGCCGGAAAGTCATGCCGGTGACCCATGCTCGAAACAAGGGTTTGATGGGATCGCCCACGGCAATGCTTAGTGTGCCGGATGTGAGTTCCTGAGGTAGGTAGGAGGGAATGTTGGGGTCGAGTTTGATCCGCGCCTGCGCCAAGCTTGCAGGAGGGAGTGCTGTCTGAAAGGCAGTTGCTATTAGAAAGAGGCCAAGAGCCAGATGAACGAATGACAACGAACGTTCTCCGGTTATCGGAAGGATTATCACCCAAAACTATTGCCGGTCGGTGCAGTCTATAGGATCAGCCATTTCGACACGATTAACATCCTGTCAATTTAAGGTTAACTTCACGAGAGGCACCCATACCCGGAAGCTCGACGCAAACCGGGTAAGTTTACGTACAATTTACGTCATCCTAATGACGTTCTATTCGGCGCTGCTTTATTCTCCCCAACCGTATTATGTTGACCTCACCATCGATGACAGGCAGACAAGGGGCGATCCTCCTCTTCATGAAATCAGACCATCTGGCGCTATCGATCGAGAGGGCTTTCGTCGCAAATGGATATCAGACCATGCAGGTGAGGACGGAGGACGCCGTTCTTACTGCCATGAAAGAAGCTGTGCCTGCGCTCCTCATCATTGAGCGCAGGCACGGTAGCCCTTTTAGCCTGAGACAGCTGCGAATGGCAACAACGATACCGATCGTTGCGCTGTCGACCGGGGAAAAATCCAGTACGGACGACGAACATCTGAAAGGTTATGACGAAGAGATCGATCTGATCGTGTCGTATCAGACTCCTCGCGAACTTGTCGCTCGCGTGCGTGCCATCCTGCGCCGGTCCGCTCCTCCCGCGGAACAAGCTCATCGGCGCTACCGTGCCGGGAACATCCGAATGGATCTTGATCGGCATGAAGTCATGGTCGGTGGGCAGGCCATCGAGTTGACTCCGAAGGAGTTTAAGATCCTACTTCAATTTATCGAGGCTCCAGGCCGAGTCTTTTCCCGGCAAGAAATGCTCAATCGAGTATGGGGGGAAGGTTATGCTCTTGAAGAACATGCCTTGGACGTTCATATCCATTCGCTCCGTCAGAAGATCGAAATCAACCCCTCCGAACCGGACCTGATCGTAACGGTACGCGGCGTCGGCTACAAGCTTCGCGTCTAGATCTTGTCGTTCTCTCATTGAATTGGAGCGGAGTACGTTGCTTGTGGTCGGTCGCTTTGATCAATGCTTCACGATTAATCGCAAGGACGCAGCCGCGTCTCGCCATCGGCAGCAAGACATGTCATAGGCGATCTGGTCCAAGGATGGGTAGGGTCGTATTCGGAACCGACATAGTTCCTGAGTAGCCCAAGGGAGACAGTAACCACCGCTGACTGGTGCTAGGTCGATCCTTAACGCAGATGCATCGAACGTATTTGATCTATGAAGGCGGATTGAGGGGTTGCTAATCCCACCGGCTCGCCTCGAAGGGTTCCAACAACGACACAAACCGCTCCGTCCAGTTTCGCCAGGATTGCTGCTTTGCATAGGCGACACACTCCGCAGGATCAAGCCTTAAGGCCTCAAGAACGGCTTGACGAAGATCCTGGTGAAGGATGCCGGTCTTACCCTGTTGAACCACATCAAGCGGACCGGTGACGGGGAAAGCCGCGACCGGCACACCGCAGGCCATGGCTTCGAGCAACACGAGTCCAAACGTGTCGGTCAGACTGGGAAACACGAACACATCAGCAGCGGCCAGGTATGCCGTGAGTTCCTGTCCACTTTTCGGCCCGACAAACGTTGCGTTGGAATAGCGGGATCGAAAGTGTTCCAAGTCAGGTCCATCCCCCACCACGTATTTCGAACCAGGTATGTCGAGATTCAAGAAGGCTTCGATATTCTTCTCAACCGCCACGCGCCCCATGTACATAGAAATCGGCCTAGGGTCCGACAAAAATGACTTGGGCCCCGGGTGAAATTCACTGGAGTCGACCCCCCTGGCCCAAATGACAAGATTTCTGAATCCCCGTGCTTCCAACCGTGTCAGCATCGATTGTGTGGCCACCATCGTGCGAGCGGCACCACTATGATATCGCCGCAAATATGCGTAGGACCAACTGATCGGTAGCGGAGCTCTGGCACGAACGTACTCCGGGAACTGTGTGTGATACGAAGTGGTAAATGGCAGAACCAGACTACGGCACCAAGCCCTTGCCGCATGACCAATCGGACCTTCAGTCGCAATATGAACGGCCTGCGGGCGAAACTCACGCATTAAACGTTTAACGCCCCGCTTTGGAAACGCCGCAAGCCGTATAGATGGGTAGGTGGGACAGGGATAGGTCGTAAAATCCTGAGGAGTGATGAACTGGACATCATGCCCCAGTTCTCTCAAGTGCTTGGCAGTCTGGCCAAGCGTTCGAACCACTCCGTTGATCTGTGGCTGCCAGGCATCGGTTGCAACAGAAATTCTCATCGTGCAGATAAGCGGGGATCCACCATCTCGTCTATTCTGAAATGCTTACGCCTGTGGGTCAATGAGTGACTGCCCATGTTAATGCCTTTTTACACATTGTGAATATTATCCTTGCGAGGCTTGTCTCGTCGTACCGACAATAAAGACGTGGGTGGTTAATGTTTTTGACTTATCCCGTTCAGAGCATAGGGAGGCAAAAAGGCTCGCCACTCTCTCGAAGAGCGCGGCAGGTACGCCTTGATATCCGTGAATGGATCGGTGATGAGCTTCACGAACCAAATCATGGAAGTCCGGACATCGTGCAACCAGGCGAGATACGCCACGCGCCCCAGCACTACGATCAGGGTTAATCCCCACCATTGATGAGCGATTATCGGCCACCGCTCAAGGAACGTGGAAAATGTCCAGCTGCCCGCAGCAAACATGTTGGCGAGTGGGATCAGGCAATAGGCTGAAACGATCATGGTCTTGTTCGGCGTGTTGAAGCCAAGCAGGAGGTCCTCCTTATCGTGACAGGGAGGTTCGACGAGTGCATGCCCGAACTGCCGGATGAACAACGCAACAAGACTGGCGGAGACTGCGGTCGTCAGATCAGTGAAGATCAAGAAGTAACAGTAGATGAAGACACTCGAGCTGAGGAGGTGAAACAGCTGATTCAGCGGATGGCTATGTGAAGCCACGTGATCATCGTGCTTCCGCCGCATGACCTCCGTATAGAAGGCCCGTAGAGATTTGGGAGTCTGCAGAAGGCTGCCGATCATTTCCCATGCGAGCCGTGATTTCATGGCCTTTCTCCTTTCAGGCTGGTCGAGCCCCTCCAGCCACCAGCCATCCTGTTTCATGCGGGACGCGGCAGCAACCAATTTCAGCTGCAGCTCTGCGTAATCTTCCGGCGCAAAAGCCATGTTGCTTAGGCATCGACCGGTGCCAACCCAGCTCAGGGTCACACCTTCGGCACGCAGATAGTACTGGAGGAGCCAATTGTATCGACCCGGCTGTTGAAACAAGATCGTCCACACTGTCGTCAAATTGACGATACGCAGCGGGAGCGCACGGTCCGCGAGTTCTCTATTAACGGTTGCAGCCCATTCAGCGCAGAGATGGTCGGCGTCATTATAGAGTTGTATGGTCTGAGGTTCGGTGACCCATCGCAGAAATTCATTCATGGCACCCATAACATGCGGATGTGCGGAAAAGGTGCCGATAACGTATGCCAGTCGCATGGGGTGATTTGGGTCGAATCGGCGCATCAGACCTTTCTTGCCGCAGCACACGCCAATCGGCATGCCGCCGCCGACTGTTTTTCCGTAGATCACCAGGTCGGCTTGGACACCGAAGTATTCTTGCGCGCCGCCTGGAGCCAGGCGAAACCCGGAATAGACTTCGTCTAAAATGAGTGGAATGTCACAAGCCGTGCACACCTCGCGGAGTTGCTTGAGCCACTGCGCATATGGCGCATGAGCGGTCTCAGTCTTACGGACGTCGCTCGTCAAGAGAATCGCGTCGCTGGGTGGAGGTGAATTGGGGTGGAACGACTGGATCGGATTGACGACCACTGCTGCGACATCCTTCTTCAGCCTCCGAATAGCACGGAGAGAAGCGGGATGAAGGTCTTTCAGGGTGATGCAGTCGGTGATCTCCCGTTCACTGCCCAGTCCCGGTTGGACTCCGTCCCACCAACCGTGGTAAGCACCCGCAAAACAAACGATCAATTTCCGACGGGTATTGAATCGCGCCAATCGGATTGCCGCCATGACGGCTTCCGTGCCGCTCATGTGGAACGAAACTTCGTCCAGTTTCGAGATGGCCTTGAGCCGGGCGATGTTGTCGGCGACGATTGGGTGAAGAGGCCCCAATACAGGCCCAAGATCCTTCACGCGCTCCCAACCCTGCTCCATCCACTTTTTGTAATAATCGTATCCGGCGACATTGACTCCGTAAGAGCCGGTCACATCCAGCGACCAGTGGCCGTCAATATCGCGCAATCTCGGGCCTTCGGAAGCGGTCACGACCGAACAAAGATTGAACTTTTCCTGCATCAACCGCGCGAAGGGGAAGGGAACCCGACCGGCATCCGTGAAGCGTAGATCGGATAGACCGTCGCGAATGGCGGTACTCCAAATGACCGACTTCGGATAGCGTTCCTGCAGGTAGTCGGCCAGGCGATTCAACCCGCGGCGACGCTGTGCGGCGGTATCGTCATCCGCACCGTCGGCACCAAAAAAGGTTTCTTCCGTATAGGCGGTGGTTTTGACCCAGGCTGAGAGGAAGCGAGAAATCATCGGCGTGAACGATCTGGCCGGTAGAATCTGCAGTGCGCGTCCCAACCTCAGACAAAAAGAAATAGCGGCGCAAGCGACGAGACAGAGTCCCACGATTACTGTTATGTCGCTCCATTCAAGCCTGCATTCTTGCGTCTCGCTCAGCCCCGCGCATGCAGCCCATCTCAGTATGGCGTCGCCCAACATAACCCTCCTCCTTACCCGACCGATATTGTTCGGGCACTATGCCAGATGACGGTTGACTAAAGTGACAACGAGATCATCGTTCGGATACAAGGACATTCGCCCTCGCCCCGCAACGGTCGATTGTTTCAGGCTGGCGACCGTGTCTGCCCAACGCAACAGTTCCAGACTCCCGTCGTGATGCTCCACCAAGGCGCTGCAGCTCTCCACCCAGTCCCCGCAGTTGCAGTAGATCACGTCGTTCAGCTTGGTAATTTCCGGACGGTGAATGTGGCCGCAGACGACGCCGTCGACGCCAAGTCGAGCCGCTTCGTAGGCTACGACAGCCTCAAAGTTGCTGATGAATTGAACAGCGTTCTTGACTCGGTGTTTTAGAAATGCCGCAAGCGACCAGTACGGCAAGTCGGCCTTTCGGCGCGCCCAGTGGACAAGGTAGTTAGCTCTGAGCAAGTAATCGTACAGTCGGGTGCCCAGTATTGCGATGGCTCTGGAACTTCGAACCACACTGTCGAACTTATCACCATGGGTCACCAACAGTCGGCGACCATCCACATTTGTGTGGATGGCCTCTTCCATGATGCGCACATTTCCGAAGGTCATATCGTGATAATCGCGAAAGACCTCATCATGGTTGCCCGGTATATAGACGACCTTGGTGCCGTGCTTGGCCTTGCCCAGAATCGTGCGCAAGACATTATTATGGGATTGTGGCCAGTACATCCGCCTTTTCATTTCCCAGATATCAATGATGTCCCCTACCAGGTAGAGGAACTTGCACTCAACGGAATGCAGGAAATCGAGAAGGTGGTCGGCACTGCAGCCACGGAATCCTAAGTGGACATCTGAAATCCAGACCGTCCGATAAGAGAGAGGACGACTGCGGAGAGGTTTATTCACCTGCCAGGCCTCCAGTGAACCGCGCAATACAAGCTATCTGCATATGGTAAGCGTACAGGCGATGTGTTTCTTTTCGATTACAAACGAAACAATTCTGGGTGAATAAATGAGGGAAGTTGTTTAATACACGCAATACAAACGTACTAAATTGTGTCTCTCGCGACATGGCCTTCGTACAGTGCTGAAAGTGCGCCACCTAGTCAGTGCTCATCCCAGATGTTCGGTTAAGTTTCGGTTAACAGTGTGGATCGGGATTGACTACGGAACGACGCGCCTCACACTAAATAGTAGGATTGGACTTGCCAAGGTGTGGGGAAGCGACCATGAGAGTTTCTTCGCGACTCATGAGCGGCTCAAAGTCGAATCAACATGCGGGGCATAGTCGGGCCGACTGTCAAGCACGTCGCCCGTATGGGAGCTGCGGTTTGGATACCTCTTGTTATGTCAGCGTCATTCGCTCCGTTTACAATCGTGCGAAGGCCCGCTATTTGAAGCGATGAAGGATGTCCGATGTGGTGATTCGGCAACACGTCTATCATTCATCCCTCTGCGAACCATCTTCGGAGCCGAGGACTCTCGTGCTCTTGCCTGGTCTCGACGGCACGAACGTGTTTTTTCGCCCTTTGTTGGAGGTGTTACCTGATCGGATAACGCCGCTAGTGGTAGAATTCCCTCCATCTGGAACGACTGAGTACCTCGACTTGCTTTCATTGGTGCGCCAGAGGTTGGCGGACGTGCAGAGGTACTACGTTCTGGGCTGGTCCTTCTCAGGGCCACTCGCGCTCATGCTCGCTGCGGCTGAGCCACAGAAGGTACAGGGAATCGTTCTGGCATCTACATTCGTCCGACCACCGCGCCGTATCTTCGCGCAACTGCGTTGGGCCGCCGTGACCCCGACGGTTTGGGCCATTCGTGTCGGCAAGAGACTTCCTGTGTGGCTTTCGAGAAGTTCCACCGACCGGCTGCGACAAGACAAAACAGAAACATGGAAGCGAGTGAGTGCCAGGACGATCGCGGCTCGGGTCAGGACACTCCTTGATGTGGATGCCAGAGGGTTGTTAAAGGACTGTCTCTGCCCAGTGCTGTCCATAGCAGGATGTGACGACGAGATCGTGCCATACCACAACGTCGAAGAAATGGCGTGCATATGTGAATCGATGCGTGTGTGTACGATCGCCGGCGGACATTTCGCCATTTACACAAATCCAGAGGACACTTCGGCTGCAATTATGGAGTTCATGATGGGTGGGAAACTATGAAATGGGCCTACTGGACGGGTCTCTGCATCGCCTTCAGCTTCTCCATTGGGATCGATTCGACTTCGGCGCAACGGGATAATATGCCGCCTGGATATCCCCAATCTCTGGAAGCGGATCTGCCATTGCTGCTTTCACGGCTGCGCGAGGGCAAACCTTCTCCTGAACTGCTGGTTCAAGTATCATCGACGTACTTCGATGTGGCCGATGATTTGCTGACGGACGAAACGAAGCGACGAGAAGCTTACGAAGCGGGGGCGAAAGCCGCCGAGCAAGCCTTCAGGTTGGATGACACCAATGCCGACGCGCATTTTTTGCACGCCGTCAATTTAGGCAGCGCCGCTCGGTTGAAAGGCGTTACCAACGGGGCAATGGTGGTGAAAGAAATGAAACAGTGCGCACAGCGCGCGATAGATCTGAACCCAAAACATGCGCAGGCTCTTCAGCTGATGGGCGCTTTGTTGATTGAGTTGCCTTGGTTTCTGGGCGGTGACGAGAAAAAGGCGCAGCGGTATCTGGAAAGGTCCATTGAGGCCGACGGAAACTATACCAAAGCACGCATTCTGGTCGCGAAACTCTATAATAAGCAGGGTCGGGTCGAGGAGGCCAAGAAGCAGCTCGAAGCCGTGATTCATGCCGATGATCCACACTATCGGTATGCGTGGGAACGTCAGTATAAGCCTGAGGCAGAGAGCCTCCTTCGTACAATGTCGCCGTGAACGCTCCGCGGGCAAGCTAACTGCCGGTTGACTGACCAGCGGTTAATCCTATTGCCGCAGAATGGCTCGAAGAGTAGTTGGGCATAGGACCGAATCTCATTAAATCTCCCCCCTTCAAAGTTGTCACACAAGTCTTCCCTTCAGAGTGACTAGAGAGACGCGCTGCATCGACAATGGAGAATATCCTTCCGCTATGCTCTTCACTTGACGGGAGACAGGCCTCTGCTAGGCTTACATTATTGAGAGCGGCGCCGACTGTTGGAGAGAACCCACTGTCGGCGCCGATCGTTTTAGTCGATGTGGAAACCCCCACAATGGCGGCGCGTTATCATCCCACCCAACAATGGAAATTGTTCATCTTTGGCAGCATCATCTTGCTACTGACCCTCTCCGGCTGCGTCAGAGGCCAACTCCCGCGTGGTGAAGAGTATGAACTGTCGTCCCTTCGGGTCGTCTTTCTCGATGCGCCCCAAATACAAGCCAAGTACGAAGAAATTGCCGGGAAATCAGCCGTCATGATGACACCTCGTCTTGTGCTCGACACACACCGGCGGGAAGAAGTCGTTGTCGGATTCTACGATTTTCATACACACACGATCTATTGCCCAAAAATGGATTTCGAAATCTGTGGCCATGAACTACACCATGCCGTGCTAGGCCAGTTCCATCTTCAATAGTCATTGCGCGCAGCCGGCGACGACCCTTGATCAATTAAGCTTGACGATCCGTCCTTCCAGGGCAGCAGAAAATGGTTGCCGCAATGTCAGGATATGGGCGATCAGCGCGTCCAGATCCAGTAGCCCGCCCACTTGGTTTCTTCCCTGCAGCAAAGACGGTGAAATTATCTCCACCGGCCGCCATGAAACTATTGACGGCCACAGAAAACGCGGCTTGCCGGTCGATGGGCGATCCGTTATTCAACACATCGACCATGCGATCGCCGATCAGCCGGTTGTTATCCCATGTATAGGTCAAACCGGATGTCTTGAGGATACGAGGAAACGTAGATGTGCTGGCCGGTCAAGTCCATCCGTACCAGACTGTTGTCGAACATCGGGCAGGCGGCGCTCAAGCACAGTGCGCTGAAGATGGCGAACCGAGAGACGTGCTGGAGGATGATACCTTCGACCCGCATATAGAACTCATTTGTTTCAAGTCGTCCCATTATCAAGACAGTAGGGAGTTATGTATGCAACGAGGAACAGGTTCACACTCCTTACTGCACACAGTGAAAGGATATGGCGGCCGCGTTACGAATTGGTCGAGAAGTGGTAAAAGCCCGATAAACTCTACAAATGCCGTAGAGCGAGGAGAGGAAACAATCAAGCAGTCGTGAACTCCGCCTGTGTGTGCCGTTCGAATCTACTGTTTGATTCAGGTAAGAGCGATTGGGTGGGGAGTAACTCGCGAAGCATGGCGTGTCTTCTAAACTTGTCCGTCTGCATCCGCCCTAGAATATCGTCAAGGATCCGAACCGCCCCGAGTATATGAGGTCCCTTATTCAGCATCACGCATTCCGCACGTTGCCCTAGGGCGTCCGTCATTACGGCGCAGGAAGGCATTCCCGTCTTGGCTAGGGAGTCCAACACTTGCGTCGCCCAGATCACCGGGACATGGGCGGCCTCCGAGATCCGGAGGATCTCCTCCTGGATCTCTGTCAGACGCTCGAACCCGCATTCGACGGCCAGGTTGTCTCGCGAGATCAACACACCACAGCTCGGCCATCGCATGGCAGCCAAGAGCATCTCAGGGAGGTGCTCGAAGCCTCGTCGGGTTTCAATCTTCAAGATAATGGCGGGTTGTCGACTTCCTAGTTGGGTCAGGTGTCGTAGAAGCATCTCCACATCCTGAGCACTGTTCGCAAAAGACAAGGAGACAGCATCGGCATGCTTGGCGATGAAAGGTAAGTTTGCCAAGTCATCAGGCGTCAGAGCAGGCGTCCGAAGGTTGCTTTCCGGTAGATTGATTGCCTTATTGCTCCGAAGCCGTTCACCAGCATGTGGCACATGCGTGATTCTGACGAGCACTCGCGTAGGTTCCACCTTTTCGATCACCCCGCCGATCTTCCCATCATCGAACCATATGGATTCTCCTGACCGGACATCGTCGAACACGTTTGCTATCGTGCATCCAATCGAGGCAGGACTCAGTATTCGACCGGCACTATCGCATATGGCCGGGCGGCCGGGGGCAAGATCTCGTTGGAGGATGAGCAGGTCCCCAGACCTGAGAAAGATACGGCTTTCTCCGGCCGGCAGTTTTCCGACGAAAGTTTCAGAATCATGTCGGTCCGTCGCCTTTGATTGGTAACGCAGAACCGTACCGGGAACGATATACGTTGTCTTTGTCGTTTCGGCCCAGCAACCGACCTCGGTCGCTTCGACGATCGAGAAGGTACGTTTTGCCTGCCGGGCATCCGTGAGTTTCACCCGTCCTCCAGGACGAAGGCGAGCCAGCCATGTCGGTGATAAAAAAAGACAGGCCGCCGCAGGCGAAGGAGGTGTATGGGGAGCCGTCGCGGGAGTCAGCCAAATCCGTGCCGGCGCGATGACTCGGCCGAAGATATCGCGGCAAGGATGAATCCGGACCACGGCCGGTCCAGGCCCAAGTGGTCCGGTGCGCAGTTTTGGACCTGCTAGATCCATCATCACTTTACAGGGTAGCCCTAGCACGTGCCTGGACTGTTTCACATTGTCGATGATCCGCAGCCACACCGCCGTATTGTCATGGGCGCAGCTGATGCGAGCGCAATCCATGCCTTGTTGGAGCAGTTGTCGAACCAGCATTGGATTGTCCCCGGCCTCATTTGACATGGTGACCATGATTCTCGATGGGCGCCGAGGAGGCGCCGGACCCAAGCAGACTTCAGTATGCTCCGCAAGCAGCACTTCCCCACCGGAGAAATCAACGGCAGCTGGATCATTCATCGGTTGCTGCCGCGGCCGATGTTCCAGGCGATGCAGAACATTCAACAGTACGTCCAAAGCAGCAACCACATGCGACTCGGCTTCGTTGAGAGAAGATAATCCCATTGCCGCCAACCGGCGTTGCAAAGGCCTAAGATCGTGACGACGGAGAGCCAAGTAATGCAGGAGATTTCGGGCGCTCGCTTGGTAGTGCGGATGAACGGTGTTGAGGCGTTGTGGGGACATAGCCGACTCGGCGGCCACCTCGTCTTTAAGTGCGGTGAGTTCGCGAAGAATGACTTCGCTTTGTATGTCGCCGTGGAAAGTGCCGTGAGAATTGTTGCCTGGTGTCACAGGTGTACCCGGAAATTGAAACATCCAGATTGTCTGCCGCAACGATTCACGACGGATGCTCCTACGGCAGGAGGCAAATCGACCTCGACGACCAGACGATCAATGAGCATGGATACTCCTTCCTGACTAAAGGCACTTTCAGAGATTCGGATCATGCCCGTAAGAGATTAGGTGCAGATTACGGAAGCGTTAAGATCGAGTAACGTTGAGGGTGAAACGTACCGCTGAATGGTGATTCGGTGGATACTTTTGGCGGGCCAATGATCCTAGTGATTGATTCAAAGGAGTTAGGGTTGATTCCAGGTTGCAAAAAATATTGACCGAGGTATAGACGAGGTATAGAAAGGTATAGGGAAGAAGGAACCTATGATGGACCTAGTCCAAAAGCCGATTCATCCTGGAGAAGTGCTGGATGAGGTTTACATCAAGTCTTTACTGCCTGCGGTTACAGTTCACGATTTGGCGCAATCGATCGACATCCCATACAAAGAACTCACGAATTTTATTGCGGGGAAACGTCCTGTGACCGAGGGCCTTGCTGCCAAGCTTGCCATGAAATTCAGGACGACTTCCGGTTACTGGCTTGACTTACAGGACCTCTACAATAAGCGATCTCAAAGATTCAACAGTTTGAAAATGCATCGTCAGGCTAAAAGCCCACGCCGTTAGTCTTCCCTACCATTCTCACATTACGAATGAGCCGGGTTCTCGAAGTCCTGGCCAATCGGATCACTCAACATTCTCCCTTACTCAGAGAGCGATTCGTTACGCATTATTGACGATCGTGACATCTCGCTGTAACGAAGAATTGTCAAGGTGCCGACGTGTTGGGACCTGACCAGCGGCATGGAGAAAGACGGCAGCTTTCATTCAGCCACTGTTCATTGGAGTTCATGCGTCAAATCATGTGCCGAGCTATACGGGCAGACATGGAGCACCCTCCCGATGGTCCGTCAAAAAGAGGCAAGCGTATTCAACCGGTTCTCCGTGCCGGCGCACCTGACTCGGCGGTCGCGATTGTTGGTGTTGTCCGGGGTACTGAAAAGATATGAAAGAGAGACATTGCTAACAAAACTGAAAAGAAGAATTCTGAAGAAGTGATCACGCGTGGGCAGGGGAAGGTGGAACGACAAGTCTATGTGGAGTAAGTATCGATTGGTGCGCGTATAAAAAGGAGGAGATTCCATGTCGATCAGCGATGACGAAAGTGTGAGTAACACCTCTGGCAACGAACATTTCCAAGACATTGTAGAGGCGCGGTTGTCGCGACGCGGCTTCTTGACAGGCGGTTTTGCAGCTGCGGCAGCCGTGTCTCTCGGAGGGGTCGAAGCGCTATTGAAGGCTGTCCCCGCAGCCGCACAGGAGACGGAGGAAGCCGAAGATATAGATGCAGGGGTAGGAGGACGTGGCGGTCTGCGGCCGGTGCTCGGATTCGAAAGTGTGCCGGTCTCTACTGCCGATGAGGTCGTGGTGCCGAAAGGGTACACCGCGGAGGTGCTCATAGCTTGGGGGGATCCTGTCTCAACCGGCCCGGCGTTTAAGCAAGATGCGAGCAACACCGCTGCTGAGCAGGCGCGCCAGTGGGGGATGCACAACGACGGGATCGTGTATTTCCCGATTATCGGTTCGCAGCGCGGGTTGATTGTTCAAAACAACGAATATACGGACGACGGACTTCTTTTCGCGGACGGGGTCAACAATTGGACTCAAGAGAAGACCAACAAGTCCCTCAACGCGCATGGCGTGTCGATCATCGAAGTGACTAAGCGAACGGGATTCCCCTGGGACTGGCGACGGAGGCGCGGTAAATGGGATGTCGTGCGGCCCTCTCCGTTTGCCCGCCGCATCACCGGTATGACGCCGATTAACATCGGCGGACCGGCGGCAGGCGATCCTCGGCTGGTGACGAGCGAGGATCCGACCGGTAAACGTGTGCTGGGCACGCTCAACAACTGCGCCATGGGGTATACCCCTTGGGGCACGTACTTGGCCTGCGAGGAGAATTTCAACGGCTACTTTAGAAAAAACGGCACGCCGACGCTATTGGAGCAACGCTATGGTATTACGGCGGCAGGGGCTGGTTATCGTTGGCACACGACCGATAAGCGGTTTCGGGTCGATGAAGAACCTAACGAGCCGAACCGGTTCGGCTGGGTCGTGGAAATCGATCCGTTCCGGCCCCATTCGACGCCGGTGAAGCGCACGGCTCTCGGCCGGCTCAAGCATGAAGGCGCCTGGGTGCAGGAAGCGCGGAACGGGAAGGTCGTCGTTTACATGGGCGACGATGAGCGTAACGAGTATATCTATCGCTACGTTTCCAACCTGCCGTGGCGTCAGGCTCGTGCACAGGGGATCAATCCACTCGACGACGGTATCCTCTATGTTGCGAGGTTCCATGCGGAAGGCGCGGGAGAGTGGCTACCGCTGACGACGGACAACCCCCGTTTGGCGGGCTGGTCACTCAACGACATCCTCATCAACACGCGCGGGGCCGCGGATGCAGCCGGAGCCACCATGATGGATCGCCCAGAATGGATCGACACTTTCCCACGACAACTCACCGCGATTGCGACCTTGACCAACAACAACCGACGAGGCACCACTCCACCTTCCGTGAATAATCCGGACGGCTCGACCCCCGCCGGCTCCGCTCGCCCACCGGTGGATGCGGCCAATCCTCGTCCCATCAATAATTATGGACACATCATTCGTTGGTACTATCGCCAGGATTGGACCGAGCCGACCTTCGGCTGGGATATCTTTGCCCTCTGCGGCGATCCGGCGAACCCGGCTCATGGCTCTACCATCTTTGGCGATAAATACGGGTCGCCGGACGGCATTTATGTGGACCCCAGCGGTTTGATCTGGGTTCAGACCGACGTGTCGACTTCCACGATCAACACGGGTACCTATGCCGGTTTCGGCCATAATCAGATGCTGGCGGCACATCCGGAAACGAGGGAGACCCGACGCTTTCTCGTCGGCCCGAATCAGTGTGAAATCACCGGTGTCTTCATGACACCGGACCGGCGGACGATGTTCGTCGGGATTCAACATCCGGGCGAGCGGCCTGATGATCAGCCCGGCGATCCGCTGAACCCGAAGCAGTTCAGTTCCTGGCCTGACGGTCCGAGCGGTGGTCGCCCACGCTCGGCGCTGATCGTTGTCACCAAAGACGATGGCGGGAAGATCGGTAGCTGAAATGAATGTTGCGGGGCTTCGGGGTTATTCCCGGGGCTCCGCATGCTTACAGTTCGCTCATCAGGATCATCGCCTACTATCACCAAAACGAAAAAACAAGCAGAGATCTTCAGTCGTCTAGGACGGTCTTCAATCGCGCGAACCACCTAGTATTACGATAGCAGTCTAAGACGAAATAAACCCTGCACCATCAGTCGTTTCTACGCTACCGCTATGTCGAGTTCTCTCATTTGTAGCGGTGCGGGCTATGAACCGGTGTTCGAGCTCGGCTTGTGGGTAGATATGGCGGTTGTCGGCGATTCTTGCTAATGACCAAGTCCGTGAGGTCGCCGCAGAGAATGCACCGAAGCGCGAAGCTTCTCATCCCCCCCTCGGCGATCTGCTCCATCACTCTCATGCCGCCACAGCGTGGACACGACATCACATTCTCCTTAATCTGGCCGAGCGAGCGCCCGATCAGTCAGGCTATCTCTGTCGCATTGCGGGATGGGAGGCAGATCGAGGTACTCGTAGAATTGTAAAACTAGCGAAGGATGAGCGAGGGAGAATCGACGCTCAATCAGCCGGCGAATCCCACTCCGTTCGCTGCTGCTTGATAAGGTGGATTGTCTTTGATCCATGTTCAGTAGCAATGCACCCAGTACGAGATCTTGCAGGAACCAACCCATAGGATCGGTCTTGCGAAGCGACTCCCTCACCGCTGTTACCAAACCTCTCTTGACCGATTCGTTCATGGGGAACTGAGTTCCATCTGTTGTGGATAGACGGCAGAGCAGCACATGAAAGGCGTCCCCAGACTGCAGACACCCTTCATGTTCAAAGTCCAGCAGCGAGCGGAATGCCTGCTCATCGTATTCGATATGAAGGTCCAGTGGGGTCATCAACGTGGCACGCGTCATGAGACGATGCATATCTCTTTACATATCAATAAGTGGGTGTCTTGATCACTCACTACAGAAGAGATCAGTCCCTAATGTCGCAATGCTCGGCTCTCCATCGATGCAAGACAGGGTACACAGAAACGTGCATCCGGTTGAACAGCCAGTCTTTCGTTAGGAATCGCCTTGCGACACCGGCGACAGTATCCGTAGTGCTTGGTCCTCAACAGAAGCAGCGCGCGTTCAATCCGTTTCAGCTTCGTGATCATACGCGTTCTGACCTGGAACGACAGACTCTGTTCGTAATCATTTGATGCCTGATCGACAAGATCGGCAAAATGTGCGCACTCGATAGACGGATCGAAAGATAAGTCCCAATCGGCCAGCAACAGATTCCGTTGGCGGGTCAACTCCTCACGTAATCGGGTGTGTCTGTCTCCACCATGCCGGAGTCGCACAAGCGCCGCTTCATTCTTCTGCTGACGGGATCGAAATCGTAATTGTGTCGTGAGTGCCATGGGATGCTCCTTTCGGCGCCATTGATATCGGATGAATGACAACGGACGCTCACGATCGGATCAAATCTGTGTAACAGTCTCATCGGCACCGGAGAATTGCGAGTCGGCTGGAGAGGACGGAATTAACTTTGAAACCGGCGACAGGAAGTCTCGCTCTTAACGGCAAGGGATGTATTCCCATCGTTGAGAAAGCCCATCTTCGTCGAAGTAGACGCGATATCCCACGCAGCGAGAATTGCCGGATAGGAACTCGTAGTCCCACGCTTCTGTTCCGGATCGAAGTCGCTTGAGCCGCTGTGGATAACCGAAACGATGGATCAGCGCATCTTGAGTCAAGTGACCAATGCCGGCTTCAAATTCCTCGACGTGAGGTTGATGAATGCACGAGGTCAGGCCAAGGCTGATGAAGACGAGGATGAACCAGGATGATGCTCGGTATCGAAGCACGGGTAGCGAGTCGTTACGGAGTCAACGGTTGGTCCGACAATTTGTAGCCAAGTGATTTGACGGACACGATTGTTTCATTCAACAGGGGTACTTTCACTTTGAGACGCCTGATATGAACATCGACCGTTCGAGTTGTTCCATAGTAGTCGTATCCCCACACGGCGTTAAGCAACATGTCCCGGGTGAGTACACGTCCTGGGTGCCGCAAGAGATGCTCCAGTAGTCCAAACTCTTTCGCCGTAAGAGAAACCTCCTTGCCTTTCACGGTTAATTCATGGCGTGTCAGATCCATCTGAAGCGGGCCGTACGTCAAGGAGGTCAGTTTGCGGTCATTCGTCCGCTCCAAACGACGAAAGAGAGATTTCACTCGCGCGACCAATGCAGTGGGGCTGAACGGTTTCGTCACATAGTCATCTGCTCCCAATTCAAGCCCGACGATTGTATCCGACTCTTCGTTCTTGGCCGTCAGCATGATGATCGGTAGCAAGGAAGTTTCCGGTTTGTGCCGGATGGCTTTGCACACCTCCAACCCATCCATTTCAGGAAGCATAAGATCGAGGATCATGAGATCGGGGTGCTCGCTGGCCACCATTTCCAACGCTTCTAGGCCGGTCTTAGCGATACATGAGTGGAATCCGTCCTTTTCAAGATAGTGCTTGACCAACTGCGCAATCTCGGGTTCGTCTTCGACGATCAGGATGGTCTTCGTACGTGATGATGCCATGAACGTGTTCTCAGAGGATGTTGCTCACTCTGCACCTCTGGAGGACGCAGTATACGCCTTCTATGTTACGGGAATATTAAGAAGGCGAGCCCGAGAGAGGTCCACCGTTTACCTCCGAGTTGCGTCTATGTTCATCCGCCTGGTCGTTGTGAGTTGATGACCACGAGCGACCAATCCAAGGCAGTGACAGCTCGATGTATCTCAGGATAGGCTCCCGGTCCCATATCCTAGCTCTCGAATAGAGTATTTCCATATCAGGATAGTTACATCATTAACCATTTGTTTACACGGATTTGAGCGAGATGTGCCGTCCTCGGAAACAGATGGACAGTATACTCTTCACTTCCAACGTTCACTCCAAATGGTTTCTGTAGATGTGCGGCATCGCAGGTGTCATTAGCGCAGAGCCCTTGAATTCAACTCATCACGAGCATGTCTTGCGCATGAGCGATGCGTTGGTTCACCGAGGTCCCGATGGGGCCGGCACCTTTCTGGGGTCTCATACAATCCTGGCCATGCGTCGCCTCAGTATCATCGACCTCGCCAGCGGTTGGCAACCGCTGTACAACGAAGATAAGTCGCTCGCGCTGATCGCCAACGGGGAAATCTATAACTTCCTCGAACTTCGGGCTCGGTTGCGGGAGCAGGGTCATCGCTTCCGCTCCAACAGCGATGTGGAAGTGATCCTGCATCTCTACGAAGAGTATGGCGAATGCTGTGTCCAGCATTTGCGTGGAATGTTCGCCTTTGCGTTATGGGATGAGCGGCGACAATGCCTTTTCATCGCCCGTGATCGGATGGGAGAGAAGCCGCTCTATATCTACGAGAGCGGAGAAATGCTGTATTTTGCCTCTGAGCTGAAGGCGTTTCTTCGAACGGGCATCGTGGACTTTCAGCTCGACCCGTCTGCTGTGTACCAATACTTTCACTTCCAATACGTGCCTGAGCCCCTGACACCGATCAAGGGCATCCGTAAACTTCTTCCCGCCACTCACTTGACGATCTATCCTCACTCTTGGTCTCGGACGGAAACCATCTACTGGAAGATGGAAGATGCGCCTCCCCTGGATAGCGAGCCGACCTCGACCATCCGAGCTGAATTGGAGCGAGTCAGTCACCTCATTGTTCGATCCGATGTTCCGGTCGGTATAGCGCTGAGCGGCGGGCTGGATTCAGGGGCCATCGCGGCATTGGCGGCAAGAGCCTATCCGGGGCGTTTGACCGCTTTCACCGTAGGCTATGAAGGGCGTCCGCGCTATGACGAACGCGGTGCGGCGAAGGCGATGGCGGATCATCTGTCCATTCCGCTCCATGAGGTCGAGGTGAGAACGGAAGACATGGCACAGGCTTTTCCGTCCGTCGTCTTGCGCGCTGATGATCCGATCGCCGACATCGCGAGTTACGGCTATGACGCCGTTATGCAGGCCGCCCGTGCGCAGGGCGTTCCGGTCATGTTTTCGGGGCAGGGAGGCGATGAGCTTTTTTGGGGATACCCATGGGTGACTGAAGCCCTTGGTCAAACGTTTCGTAAGGCCAGATGGCAACCGAAAGAGTATCCGAGATGGACTCAGTACATACGACTGAGATTTCCTCAAGTCAGGTCACGATGGGACTTGTTCGATTGGTGTCGCTCGATAGGGGGTGTCCGGTCATCCCACCGCGAGTTCGTCCGCGATCGACAAAATCCCAAAGACCGAGTCGTCTTCTATGAGCACTCACCTCTGTTCAGAACGATTCTTGATTCCCTCCCGTCCGTCCTGACCGATGAGTTGGCGGATCCCACTTATGAATCAGCGCTATGGAAACCCTTTACCGTTCCGCTACCGTGGGTACGACCGGATCTCCTCTTCACGAGATTGATCTGCGAAACCAATCTTCTCGAATACGGTATCGCCCAGGTCGATCGGTTCAGCATGGCGTCCTCGGTCGAAATCAGGCTGCCGTTAGTCGACTATCGATTGGTAGAAACCATCATCGGACTGCGCAAGGCGAAGCCGGATCATGATCTCCCTCCGAAAGCTTGGTTCAAAGAGGCGGTCAAAGATCTGGTGCCTGCCTGGCTCCTCCGTCGCCCGAAGCGGGGTTTCCAACCACCGGGGCGCGAATGGATACAAGCCATTTGGGCCCGCTATGGCCATGCGCTCGACGGGGGGTTCCTCGTTCAGCACTCCATCCTCAGGCCGGACGTCGCTCGTGCGATGTCGAAGCAAGCTCCGCGTGGTCCAATGGTGCAACTGACCTTCACTGCACTGGTATTGGAATACTGGTGTGCCGCCTTCCAGACCAACCATTTGGCTAAACGAGAACTACGGCCTGTTCAAACAAATGGGTCGGTGCCGTCGAGATAGCGGTTGAGGCCCACAAAATCGTCCCAGCTTGCGGTCCAACCATGTGATCACCGTTAGCGGCCATGCGTGTGGATGCCTATTCATTTTGAAATTAGGGGCCAAAAAGTAGCGCCATTTCCGCTTCCGCCAGTTCAATGGCTCCGCGAGGGGTGTAGTGGACATCGTCCGCAAGCAATTCACTCAACCGGTTGGGTTGATCGGCTTTCCACCCTCGTTCATCCATCAATCGCCGCGAATTGATGACCAGCACAGCTGGATCCGAGTTGGCAATGGCACGAAGGGCTCCGGGATAGCGTGCAAACTCCGTTTCCATCGCCGAAGTCAACCCCTTTCGGTAGGGATCGATCATCAAGATAACGGGGAACTCAGGGTCATTGGTCCACGAGCGGATGCGGGCGATGAGCTGTTGCGTGTCGGTGCGGAACATCTCCGCCGTCGTACCTTCACCAGCGTCGTTGGCTCCGAAGTGAAGAATGGCCGCATCGAACCCCATGGCCCGAAACAGGAGGTGGGCTCCACGATAGGAACTCAGAAACTCCTTCGTGGACAGCCCGCCCGCGCTCAGATCCTGAATGACGATGCCATGCGGACATTGGTCGCTTTTAAAACGGGCGCCGATGATATCCGTCAACGCCGAGGTGGTACTGCCAAGCAGTTCCAGTTGGAGGTGACGTTTCCCATTGAACGGCAGTGGGATCGTTGTGAAAGATTTGATGATAAACGTCGCATCAGCCAGCGGGAGGGGAGCGGTCTCTTCGATCGTCGCCGTTGCGGAATAACTCGGTACTGCATCAGACGGCCGTGCCTTATAGAGAATACCTCCGGATTGCGGATGTGTAGCAGCAAAAACCTCTGCCCGCACTGAACCTTGGGAGCAGAAGTATTGAGTGGAGGTCGGAATTTCTGTCGCCGGGTTGAGGCTGCGTGCATCCGGTTCGAGAACCATCAGCTGACCGTACCATTGTCCGTTTACCGACTGAGGTCCTGCCGGTGCTGCATGGGCTGCGGCTGGGATACCAGGTAGGAGGAGGTTCGTCGGAATGCGGGTGGGGGAAGCTCCAGGCTGGGCTGCACTGCCTCTCAGCAGCCAGTCTCCGAAAGGAGTACTTCCGTATGAGAAATAACCGGCGACGACGGTTTCCGGTACGTTACGGAATTGCTTCCAGGCTTCATATTGAAGACGCGGCACGTACACGTCTCCCTTTCCTTCCGGAGCCGTTTCTTGAGAATCACCCAATAGGGCAATGCGGATCGTTTTGGATGTGGCTCGGGACCATAGGCCGGAAAAACGAGTCGGTGATGTCGTGTACTTATGTTCGACCTGATCAAACGGCAGCAGCGCAACGGACGGAGGTTCCGTTGGC
The DNA here is from genome assembly GCA_964587955.1 of uncultured Nitrospira sp. Classification (GTDB taxonomy): domain Bacteria; phylum Nitrospirota; class Nitrospiria; order Nitrospirales; family Nitrospiraceae; genus Nitrospira_D. Next base: position 37,511 of record CAZPNQ010000004.1, on the reverse strand, counting down.
GGAGGTTTCGTCGTCGGGGGGGTCGTCGGCGGAGGACCGGCCGGTAAACCTTTCTTGATACCATGGCGGGCAATCATTTCTTCAACCGTCACGATTTCGATCTTCCCCTCCTCTCGAAGCTGGACCAGATAGTTGGCGACAGCGTCGAAATCCTGATCGTACCGTTGCCACTCTAATCCAAGTTGTTCACCGTACTTCACGGCATGGTCGATCGCTGCGATGATGTTCGCCAACGGTTCGCCGTCCCCGGAGACCGCCCAGAGATTGTACGGATTGATAAGTCCGCCATACAGTGAACGGCCGGTATTATCCGAAAAGGTGTTTCCGCTATAGGACGCCACCACGTGGCGTTTCGCCAATTCGGCATCGAGCGCCGCATTGTGCTTGGCATCTTCGTAGCACCAGAAAATCGGGCGCTTGTAGCCGAGTCTCTGGAGATCAGTGAGGTGCTTGTCCATATCTGCGGCAGCGCTCTCCGGTGTGTGGAAATCTATGTAGTTGAGTCCCTCTGTCGATTCTCCGCCGATAGTCCATCCGGCCGCGACCATTTCCTGCAGTTGCGTATTGGTGAACCCTCCTTCCAGCACCACGCGACCGGGATCCTTGAGTGTCTCCGTGACCGGGCAGTATGAGCCGATCAAGTTTCGCTTCTTGGCCTCGGGAAAAAGATGGGTGTACACACTGGCGAAGTTGTTCTCACCCCAGATGTTGATATACGGTTTCGCATAATAGCCAAAGATGAGATCGCTGAAATAATACGTTCCGGAGATGTCGGGCTGAAGATTGATAACAATTCGAAACGTCACAAACGTGTCGGCCATCGAGGCTCCGTCGATATTGTCGACGTGGTCGCCGGCTTGCCAGGTAATCGGGTTCCACCCGTCGATCATTCGCTGTCCGATGAGGTTCCTCCACCACTGGAAGATGAAATATTGGGTAAAACTAGGGGATGTCGCCAGATCGAGTGTCATGGACGGCAAGGCCGTAACGGATGGCTGATACCAAAATAGTCCAAAGTTACCGATGCTGTTCAGTGGTCGGTCCTCCATGTTCACGCGGATTTCGATTCGGCCGCCCCCGGTACCGCCGGTGCAGACCGCCTTGATGTAATGCAGAGTCGCCCCTCCGTTCAGCGGAGCGTGTGGAGGCAGGTCACCGGTATCCTCGACCTGGCTCAAATCGCACGCTGCCGTACCGCCTGTGATCCTCGGCCAATTACTGATCGATTCACGTCCTCGGGTTGGGCCGGTCCCATCAGCCTGCCAAAGAAACTTGTGGGGGGTTGTGAGAGAACCGGTCGGCGGATTCGTGGAGTTTGAGACCGGTGGTGATTGGCCATCCTGAGCGCTGCAAGATAGCATACTCGTTGCCATCAGAACGGCAGTGGCCATCTGACGGCTGGTACGCATCACTGCTTCTGAAAGGCGTACGAATGAACACATGCAGTTACCTCCTGAGAGGATGCTTTGAGCTGCATCCTTCACTAGCGATCCCGTATCACAGTGTCCCGCGTAAAATCCCCTGATTGTGTCCGCATTTACAATTTGTTAACGCAGATTTGAGCTGACCGTGTTCTTTGCTCATATCAATGGGCAGTACACTTAGCCCGTCCGAACTCAACAAAAAGGACGGTCTGTGAGATGTGCGGTATTGGCGGCTCGGAACCCTTTGACGCGACCCATCATGAGCAGGTCCTGCACATGAACGACACCTTGATTCCTCGGGGACCCGATGCGTCCCGTATATTTCTTCGTCCTCATGCCATCTTGGCGATGCGGCGCTTGCGCATCATCGATCTCTCTACCGGCTGGCAGCGTCTCTACAATGAAGACAAGTCGCTCGCATTGATCGCCAACGGGAAAATCTATGACTTCGTCGCGTTGGTGTTTGAGTATTGGTGTGCGGCGCATCTTGGTCACATCCGTCACCTGATCGAGTGCCGTGAAACGATGTCGCGATGTTAACGACCACGACATTAGGTCCCTGGTGGGTCAGCCTCAAATCCAATGTTAAGGAGATGGGGCTGTCCGGACGGCTTCCGTTGTATTCACTGGCGTCCGGGATCGTGATTCTTGCCGGGTTGGCTCGTGAAATGGTCGTCGCTTCGGCGTTCGGTCTCAGCGAAGAACTCGATGTTTTAGTGGCAGTCATGGGATTGCATTTGCTGTTCGGCGTGCAGGTAGGAAACGCCCTGGAAACCGTGTTCATATCGAAAATGTCCTCACGGCATGGACATACTATCAAGCCCCATATCAAGCAAGTCTCCATTGTTCTCCTCTTGATCAATGCCGGCGTCCTGACGGTCCTCGTGCTCGGGTCGAGGCCCATACTCAAATTGATCTTCCCTGAGTTCACCGTCCAGCAGGTCGACACGGGAGTCCGTCTGATCCAAATCTTGCTGTTCCCGATCGCCTGTGCAGGATTAGCAGGTCTCACCCGAGGTGGACTGACGGTCATGGGAAATTTTGTCCCCGTACTTTTGAGCGGCGCGGTTGTTTCCCTCTCTACGATCTTCTCGGTACTCGTTTTCGCTGATCGCTGGGGGATCGATGCCCTGGTGTGGGGCTTTGCAGCGGGACATTTCCTTGTCCTCGTATGGTTCGTGGTCATGCTCGGTAGGAGTCCTGTTCCATCGTCCCAAAAGAGCGACGTACAAGACCAGAGAGCTCAGATAGGGGAATGGTGGCGTCCGGTGCTCATCGTCCTGATAGGAGAGATCATATTTCAGGCGATTGTCATGACCGAACGAAGTTTTGCGTCCGGTCTAGGGACGGGAAAGATCGCGGCTTTTTTCTACGCCGGGGCAGTTGTGGCTGCCCCTCTCGCATTGTTCACCATGCCTGTCAATACGACGCTTTTCCCTAAATTGGCGCGCGCGTTTCATACCGGTTATGACGAAGGGCGTGCATTGTTGGGCCGGTATGGAGTCCTGTTGTTCGGTATAGCGTTTCTATGCAGTGCCATCCTGACTCTTGGAGCGGAACCCTTGATCGAAATCGCGTTGGTGCGTGGAAAGTTTTCGGCGACCGACGCTCAGACCACTGCACATATCTTGTCGGTGCTGGTGTGGGGATTGCCGTTCGCCAGTGCATACGGGATCATCAGAAACTCATTTTATTCCTTGTCGGATTACCAAACTCCTTTCGCGGGGTATGGAATCAAATGGGTGGCGCTTGTTCTGTGCGCAAGCTGGCTGGTTCCTTCCCTCGGCGTCGACGGTTTGGCACTATCATCCGTCGCGGCGCAAGCCGCTGATACGAGCGTGATGGGCTGGCTCCTGCGACGACGGCTCGCCTTCTCATCGGAGGGAATGTGACATCCCAGGCAGACGTTGAGGATCTTCCACTTCCGGCCAGTCGGACACTGACGGGGGTGGTTCTAGGCCTTTGGCTGACCGGGGTCTTTGCCGCCTCTCTCTTCGGGAGGGCGGAGGGCCGAAATGGACACATCTACGAAGCCGTCATGCTCGCCTCGCTCGTATGGCCGGCGAACTATTTTTTGCTGAGTCGTTGCCGTTTTGTTCCCAATGGGTTCGGTTCGGAAACGATCGCAGGGTTGGCAGTGTTTGGAACCTTTTGTGGGCTTAGTTCGTTCGCCAGCGCAGCACCACTGGAATCGGTGCAATATGTCGCGTTAACGATTCTGACGGTCCTGGTCGTGCTTCAGTTCAATACCAACTTGGATGCGGCGCAATATGAGATAGGGCTTAAGTTCTACGCCGTTCTCGGCGCGGCTCTGGTATCCGGGTTTGCCCTGTACGATTACACGCCGGGAATTAGGCTTGGTGGGGGCAAGGAGATCTTGAACCCAGCCAGCTTCGCGCTCATCACCATGTCCGTCTTTGTAACCGCCATGGCGATCAGACAAGCCATTGTACGGATCTCTATTCTTGTCGCAATGGGAGTTGTGATTTACTTGACCGGTACCCGCGCCTCCGCGCTAGCAGCACTTTTTGGTCTTGCGATCACGCTATTCTGCCGACGGCGGACTGCGGGAACTCAGGGATATGTGCTCCTTGTCTCTTGCGTGGTATTGGGCGGTGCCGTGGCGGCGTACTATGGGGACGTGGTCATGCGGGGAGCCTCTGACTTTTTTGCGATTGAGGACCGGCACCGTGGTCTTGAATCAGGCGGATCCGGGCGTCTGGATACTTGGAAGGCTACCTGGGACTTGTTTTTGGCTCATCCAATTCTTGGGGTGGGATTTCGCACGCATGAGACAGCGTTAAAAATCAACTCGTCAGCCCATAACGGCTACTTGGCACTGCTGGCAGAAATCGGTGTAGTCGGGTTTGCGGCAGTCTTATTTGTGACATTCTCAGGATTGTGGAACACGTGGCGTCGGAATCAAGATCCTTCTAAAACATTCAGTTTCAGTGTGCTCTTCGGACTGGCCTGTGGATATTTTGTGCTCGCGATGTTCGAACGATACTTCATCAATGCCGGCAACCCGACGTCATTACTATTCCTGTTGAGCATTCTCGGTCCCGCCCTTTCCCAGGAGGAATTAGAGGCTGTGGAGATGGCTCGTGGGTACGGTGACGGTGAGACGCAGCAGTTCGTCGCGGATTCCGTCGGCGATGACGCTCTCGAAGCGCAGCCGGAAACACTTGGTGTTCGAGGAGGAGCATGACAACCGACAACATTCCTCTCGTTGTACTGCAGCAGGTCTGCATTCCGCATTACCGGCGACACCTCTACGAAACGCTGGGAGCCGATCCGCGATTCCGGTTTCTGGTGCTGGCCGATCCGGCGGCTGATGCTCCCTATCTTTCATTGTCCGAAGCACCGAGCCGATGCGAATTCAAGACGGCCACACAGTACCTCATCAGGCTACCCTTTGGGCGCTCACTGTCGTGGCAACCGGCTGCTGTGAGGGCGGTTGTTCGGTACCGTCCCGACGTCGTGATCGCCCAAGGGAGTCCCTATGAATTGACCGCCTGGGCCTTGGCGGTTGTCGGGCGCATGTTGGGAATCCCGGTCTTGCTCTGGACTCATGGACTGCAAGGCGACGAGTCCGGAGTGAAATGGATGGTTCGAGTTTGGTTGTATCGGCTATCGAGAGGTCTGTTGCTGTACGGTGATCACGCGAAGCAGCTCTTAATTTTCAAAGGGATCGCTGCCGATCGACTACATGTGATCTATAATTCCTTGGACGACGCCGAACAATCGGCGGTATCCGAACGCATTACCCCTGCTGATTGTAATCAATTTCGCTGTTCGCTAGGCATTAAGGCCGGCGAACGGTTGATCTGTTTCACGGGTCGTCTTCAGCCGGTGAAGCGCCTGCCATGGTTCCTGCACGCATTGCATCTTGTGGCACAACAAGGCCGGAAGGTCCATCTCGTCTTGGTCGGTGACGGAAGTGAACGACCGGTGTTGGAATCGCTGGCGCAGGAACTACGACTCACCGCGTTCGTTCATTTCCTTGGACCGACGTACGACGAATCCCGTCTCGGTCTGGTTCTCACTGCCAGCGACCTGGCCGTAGTTCCATCTGGAGCCGGTCTTTCCGTCATGCATGCGCTGGGGTATGGGACGCCTGTCCTCTTACATGACAAGGTAGAAGAACATTTCCCAGAGTGGGAAGCGGTGAAGGAAGCGGAGACCGGATGGTTTTATCGATACGATGACCTGTCGGACTGTACCGAAAAGATTATCGACGCCCTGTTCCCCAGCCCTCGAAAGCCGGCGATGGCGGCGGCTTGTCGATCGATGATCAACAGCCGATACAACACGACCACTCATGCCAGTTTGTTCATCAATGCTACTGCCAAGCACTGTAGGCTGGCCTCATCGGTCTCGGAACACCAAAGGAGTTCTGAGAGGATTCTGCCGTGCAAACCGCTCGAGCGATCGGTTAAGGGTGGGTTATGAACATCCTCATGAAACAAGCACGGGCATTGTACAAGAAGGTCGAACAACGTGTCTCGCAGGGCAGCTTGAACCGCCTTCGAGACACGAAGTCCGTTCCTCATCACAAGATCGGAACCAGGTACGGAGGCTGGTTTGTCCCGAACGGCCTCTTGTCCGATCAATCACTGTGCTACGGGGTCGGCGCAGGCGAGGACATCAGTTTCGAAGTCGGACTCATCAATGAATACGAGTGCGAAGTTCACTGTTTTGACCCAACCCCTCGGGCGCAACGTCACGTGGAACAGCTGCGCAGGAATACGTTCAACGGCCTTCCTACCTTCATCAATGATTCAGTGAGTAGTCATTACGACGTCGACGTGGGATGTCTTGCCCGGCTGCACTTCCATGCCCTCGGCCTATGGAGTCATGACCGTGCCATGCGTTTCTATGCTCCTAAAGATCCGGCACATGTCTCACATTCTATTGTGAATTTGCAGCGGACGACCAATTACTTCGAGGCTGAATGTCGAACGCTTGAAGCCGTAATGCAGACCTTGGGCCATACGGACTTGTCGTTGCTCAAGCTGGATGTGGAAGGTGCGGAATACGAGATCCTTGGGTCGATCTTGGGCGGGAACATTCGCCCGGCCGTTTTATGTGTCGAATTTGATGAAGGCTACCATCCCTTGGATGAGGCGTATCTGACGCGAATTCAGGACATAGTGGGGCGTGTGAAGGCGACAGGGTATCGGTTCACGTATGTCGATGGATGGAACACGACATTCGTTCACGAATCCGAAATTGCGAGGTCCGAGGGGAACTCATGAAAGTCGGAATGGTGACAGCGTCGGTGTCTCAAAACGGTGGAGGGACTGAGCGTCTCCGGACATCCTGCACAATCATGGCTCGTCGATGAATCTCTCAGTGGCGTCGTTTCGTCGGGCGAAGCTGACACGCAAATCGTACATCGTGAGCACGCACGGCATGTTGGACATGACCATAGCGCACTCGTCTGGCAAGAAGACGCTTGCGGGTGTAAGGCAGGCGATCAAAAAAAATCATTGGCTCCGCGATTTCTGCGATCCTCTCCGATAGGCAGAGCTGGACGCCATGTCGCACATCGCCGTGGATACAATTAACGGCTGTTCAATACCATGGAAATGGCCAACCGGTTCTGTGATCTACTATGAAGCCTAGGAGCGAACCGCAGTGCGCTGCCAGCCATGAGATCTGTCGAGAATAGGACGTCATGAGTTCGCCCCATCTTGGCAGACCCCTCCCCGAAGTTTCAGTTGGACAGGTAATAGCCGGGCTGCATCCGGCTGCGGGCGGTCCATCGCGCACGACCGTACAGCTCTGCGACGCACTTGCCCGGATGGCAGATGTCCGCGTGACGCTGGTTAGCCAGCGCCGGTGGAATGAACCGGTCATGCTTTCGGAGGAGCGTAAGGTGCTTAGGCGAATTGCGGAGTCCAAGTCTGGTGCGTCATTGAAAACAGGCCTGCCGCTCCGTGCCGAATTGCTACAGGTATTACGGGGCTCGTCTTCCACTGTATTGCATAGCAACGGACTCTGGACCGCAGTGAACCACTGGGTTACACATCTGGCGCGCAGATGGCAGATCCCCTTGGTCGTCCAACCGCACGGCATGCTCGAACCCTGGGCACTGGCGTACCGTGGCTGGAAGAAGCGCCTGGCACTGAGCCTCTATCAACGGCGCGACCTAGAGTCTGCCAGTCTTTTCATTGCTACGGCTGAGCAAGAAGCGGAAAGCATTCGGCGTTTCGGACTTCGCCAGCCAATTGCGGTCATTCCCAATGGCGTGGAGCTTGCTGTTGGCGGCGCCGAGGATTGGCGATTGACTCTCCGTCGTACTGCTCATACGGCACTCTTTCTTTCCCGCATTCATCCTAAAAAGGGTTTATTGAACTTGGTGAACGCATGGGGAGAGCTGCGGCCGCAGAATTGGCGGCTGGTGATTGCCGGACCGGACGAGGATAGGCATTTGGCGAAGGTCATGTCATCGGTGCGTCAACAAGGGATCATGGAGTGCGTTGAGTACGTCGGCGAGGTAGAGGGGCAAAGGAAAGCGGCGCTGTACCGCGATGCCGATCTGTTCGTGCTACCCACGTTTTCCGAGAATTTCGGGGTCGTGGTGGCCGAAGCCTTGGCTTATGGACTGCCCGTCATCACGACCCGGGGAACGCCTTGGACGGACTTGGAGCGTTTTGGCTGTGGGTGGTGGATAGACACGGGAGTTGGCCCGCTTGTCGAAACGTTGCGCGAAGCGATGTCGCTACCGGAAGATGAACGCAAAGCCATGGGCGAACGCGGCAGGCGTTATGTGCAGCGTTACGATTGGAACGTCATTGCGCGGCAGATGGCGGAGGCGTATCGGTGGGTGCTGGCTCGGGGGCCGAAACCTGACTGTGTTAGAACGGACTGATCGATCGATGACTGGAGCGCTTCGTACGAGTCACCTCTCCCTCGCCAACAGGTTTCCCCGCGGTTTGTGGCAATTTGTTTGGTTGCCGTCGTACCGCCAACTTCCAGACCGATGCACGCTTGGCGGTGCCTCCTGCTCCGGATATTTGGTGCCAAGCTTGGTAAGGCATTCTGTGTGAGTAGACATCATAGGGGGAAGTTCCCCTCGAATCGATAGCTTCTTCTGCCATCTTCCCGCGTGTCAGACACCTCTCTATCAGTGGATGTGCCGCTTTTAACATTCCCATAACATAGATTTGAGATTGCCGTTGCGATGAAGCAGTACCTAAAGAGGTACACTCCGCCATCTACCGCAAGCAAATCTGCAACGGGGCGATAATAGAGGAGCAGGAGCCGTGGCGACCGAATAGTTTCCTCGCGAATGCGATTGCCGGAGATGTTTCAGCTAGGGTGCGGCGGTATCGCTTCGATGACGGAGGCAAGCGATATATGAGAAAGCCTGCCAGAAAATCCTACGAACTGAGGAAGCAGCCCGAAGTGGCAATCGGAAGCAATGGCTATCAGTGCTCTTTGGTACCTGGAGATATGTCACAACGATCGTCCGTTGACGCCCTAGAACCCTCTGATTATCCGAGCGCACACTCTCGCACGAATCAGTTAATGCGGATTCTCTGGCAAGCCGTCTGGTTCTTGGCCTATCGCCCGAGTCCAAAATTCTTTCATGCTTGGAGGCGGTTTCTCTTGCGAAGGTTCGGCGCCAAGATCGCAAGTAATGCCTATCCTCATCCCTCGGTCAAGATATGGGCGCCATGGAATCTCGAGATGGGATCTCTCAGCTCTCTTGGGCCGTATGTGAATTGCTATTGTGTCGACAAAGTCGTGATCGGCTCGAATGTAACGGTCAGTCAATACAGCTTTCTGTGCACTGCCACTCATGAGTATCGTTATCCAGGCATGCCGCTGGTGACGTCGCCGATCACGATCGGCGATCGGGCTTGGGTGGCGGCCGATGCGTTCATTGGACCGGGCGTGACTATCGGAGAAGGGGCAGTTGTGGGGGCAAGATCCAGCGTATATAGGGATATTGGCTCTTGGACGGTCGTTGCCGGAAATCCAGCCCGGATACTGAAAAAATACACATATTTAGCTGATCGAGGACTTCGATGAGCATCTCGGTTCTCATTCTGACGCTCAACGAAGAAGCCAACCTTTCCAAATGTCTTCAGTCGGTGAAGTGGTCGGACGACGTTGTCGTGCTCGATTCATTCAGCACCGACCGGACCGTCAAGATCGCCGAAGAGATGGGTGCACGTGTCGTCCAACGCCGGTTCGATAACTGGTCGGCGCACCAGAATTGGGCGGTACGAAACATTCCATTCAAACATCCATGGGTCTATTACTCCGATGCAGACGAAATTGTTCCTTCAGAATTGCGCGATGAGATGTTTGCCGTGACGAGAGATTCAGGTGCCGGACCTGTCGGGTATCGCGTGCGCTACAAGAACTTCTTTTGCGATCGATGGATCAAGCGCTGTGGCATTTATCCCGTCTGGGTCCTTCGCCTCTTCCGCCCAGACAAGATTCATTGGGAGAGGTTAGTCAACCCAGTGCCGATCGTCCAAGGGCCGGAGGGACGTTTGGAAAATCATTTCCACCACTACAGCTTCAATAAAGGGCTAGAAGCCTGGTTGGAAAAGCATAACAGGTACTCGTCCCAAGAGGCTGAAGAAGGGATCAAAACGACCCGCCACGGCTTTACGGACTGGGCAGTTTTGCTCAGTGTCTGGGATGGATCGCGTCGTCGTAGGGCGCTGAAAGAGCTGTCGTTTCGACTCCCCTGCAGGCCGACGTTGCGGTTCCTCTATATGTATGTTCTGCGCAAGGGGTTTTTAGATGGTCGGGAAGGTCTGACCTACTGCCGACTTCTCTGCCTTTATGAATACATGATCGTGCTCAAAATGCGGGAGTTAAAACGGCAACAACGAGGTCTCTCAACTTAAGGAGAGGAGAAGACGATTCGGCGTGTCGTCGAACGATATGGCTAAGACAATTTTCGTCAATCGGTACTTCTATCCTGATCATTCAGCCACAAGCCAGCTTTTGAGCGACCTGGCCTTCGATCTTGCCTCACGCGGCCAGGATATTCACGTGATTACCGGTTGCCAGTTGTATGGAGATCCTCAGGCATCCCTTCCCGCCAACGAGGCCATCCGCGGGGTTCATGTCCATCGAGTGCAAACGTCGCGCTTCGGGCGAACTAGGCTGTGGGGCCGGATGATCGACTATTTGACATTTTATGCCGGAGCCACGTGGCGACTGTTGCGTCTGATCCAATCAGGGGATGTCGTGGTGGCAAAGACTGATCCGCCGATGATGTCGGTTTGCGCCGCATGGGCCGTCCAGATCAAGCGAGGCATCTTGGTCAATTGGGTGCAGGACTTGTTCCCCGAGGTTGCCGCTTCGATGGAAGTGTACGGAGTGCGATTCGCGGCTCCAATGCTGAAGCGATTACGCAACCAGTCGCTCCGTATTGGACGGGCGAATGTGGTGTTGGGGGAGATCATGGCGAAACGATTGCGTGAGGAAGGCATCCCTTCCGATCAGATTACGGTCATCGCGAACTGGGCGGACGGCGATGCTATCCAACCGATCGATAAACGGGACAATCCATTCGTCCAAGAATGGCGACTCGACGGCAAATTCGTTTTGGGATACTCGGGGAACATGGGCCATGTTCATGAGTTCAAGACCATGATCGATGCGGCGGAAAAGCTGAAAGCCCTTGAAGAAATAGTCTTTGTATTCATAGGCGACGGGATTGCTCGTCAGTGGCTGGTATCGGAGGTGGCTCGACGAGGATTGACGAATGTGCAGTTTCATCCCTATCAGCCCGCCGATCGCTTGCGATGGAGCCTGAGCGTTCCGGACGTGCATTTCGTGTCGTTGCGGCCGACGCTGGAAGGGTTGATCGTGCCGAGCAAATTTTACGGGATCGCGGCGGCGGGACGTCCGATCATCCACATCGGCGATCCCGACGGCGAAATCGCCTGTATTGTCCAGCGCGAGCAATGCGGATGGAGTTTCTGTGTGGGGGAGGTCGACGCATTGGCCGGGTGTATTTTACGGCTTTCGCACAGAGGCCGTGAAATTCTCGACGCGGGACTGAACGCGCGTCGAGCGTTTGATCGCCAGTATTCGCGTTCCCATGCACTCGATAGTTGGCGCCAACTGTTGACATCCGCCACAACAGGAGTGCCCATGTTGAATATTCAGGAGGATCAAGAGCAACTGGTAGGGGTAGGACGAAGCGATGCAACAACTGATGTTCACGTTTAGATTTCGGATCATAGGGCTCGTATTGGTCGGAGTATTCGGTGGTGTTTTCTCAGCCGATTCAGCGACCAGCGGTTCTACAGCAGCTCAGCGCCCCTTCATCGTCTTCGACGCGACGCTTTACAAGAATAAGCCGTCTTTCTCGGACTATCCTATCCGTCCGATCACGCTTCTGTACGAGGCCCGCCTGTTCCCTGGCAAGCATTCGCCGACTGCTATGCCGCCGGAACAAACGGTACGATCAATCGGTAAAGAATTGCGGGACGCAACAGATCCCGTAATCATCGACATCGAACGGTGGCCTCTCAAGGGAAATGTTCAGGTCGTGAAGGAGAATGTCAGTAAGTTAACGACGGTATTGTCGTGGATAAAAGCTGAGGCGCCTGATCTCCGCATTGGCGCCTATGGCACCGTGCCGTTGAACGACTATTGGCGGGCCATCCGCGGGCAGGCAAGCAAAGAGTATCAGGCTTGGCAGCTGGATAACGATCATTTGGACGACATGGTTCCGTATCTTGATGCGCTCTATCCGTCGCTCTATACCTTTTATTCGGATCGGCAAGGTTGGGTGACGTATGCCGTCGCACAGCTGACTGAAGCCAGACGGAAAGCAAATGGAAAACCGGTCTACGCGTTCGTCATGCCTGTCTATCATGAATCCAACCGCCAGCTTGGTCTCCATCCAGTGGAGTCGGATTATTGGGAACTCCAGTTGAATACGGTGGCCCAACATGCTGATGGCGTCGTGATCTGGGGGGGATGGGGAGCCAATGGGCCCGAACCCTGGAATGAGAAAGCTCCTTGGTGGCAAGTGACCAAGCGATTCATGAGCCGAATCGACGGAGTTGCCCCGGCGAATCCTGCAGGCTTGAAGGCCCAATAATGCCGGCTAGCCTGGTTCAGGGAGAGATGCGTGACGCTCATCGATAGCGTGCAGAAAGTAAGGAAGTACCTGCAAACCCACACCGATTCAAGGAGCTGTTATATCTGTGGGGGATCTTGTCAAAGGGAGGTGGTCTTTGCAAGTTATACCTATTGGAAGTGTGTCAGCTGCTTTACATCTCAGGTTCTCCCACAACCCTCACCGGAAGATCTACAGTCTTATTATGACGTCTACCACTTAAGTAAGCATGGTGGTGGTGTCTACGACGAAGTGGAAGATCGAATGAAAGAAGATTTTCCTACTAAAGTCCACATGGTCATCAATTATGCCAAAACCGAAAACCCTCGCCTGTTGGATGTAGGTTGTGGCAAAGGATTTTTTGTCAAAGCAGCTTTGGACTCTCATATCCAAGCAGAAGGAATAGATCTTTCAAAATCCGGTGTCGAGTACGCTGTCAACACGCTAGGAGTTAAAGCTTCAACGGGCCGTGTGCAAGATCAAGAAATGGAGGGTTGGAAAGAGTCGTTTGATGTCGTGACGCTGTGGGCAACCATAGAACATCTACCCGACCCTCTTTCAGTGATCCAAGCCATTCATAATTGTCTTAAACCAGGCGGGATTTTGTTGTGCGATACCGGGCTGGGACACAACGCCTGGGAAAGTGTTCTTCCTGGTCATAGCCAGTGGTATGACGCACCCCAACACTTGTTTGTATTCAGCGAAAACGGGCTTATTCGTCTCTTAGAACAATGCGGATTTTCCGTTGTTCATCTCGATACGAATTTCGAGCGCTCGTTGGTTAGAAGATGGCTTCGGTGGTTGCGCCATTTCTTGTTATGTTTGGTGGGATGGGTCTTTCTCAGCCCTTTACTTGGGAAACATGGTCTCCAAAATATGAGGCAGCAGGCCAAATGGCCGCTTGGACGGTTGATATCTATCGTCGCCCAGAAGAAGGCAGCAGCGACACCTTAATTATTTGGATCCGGACACCGTAGAAGTAGGATGGGCATACATCAAGCTTCCTTCCATTGATTTCTCACTGGAATCAAAGCGTGATCACCGCTTAACTTATCACTCAGAACCGTACGGCCGGTACATCGCTTCAGTATTCAAGTGACACCTTCGGTATAGACGAAGCTGGTGAACGACACCGACACCGGTAATCGCCCGTTTCCCAGATTCGTTTCCAACCTAGCCGAAGTAAAGAGTTCCATAAAGCGAAGGCCGAAGAAGGCTTTAGCATGACGGACGCTTGATGATTGCTCTAACCTGACAACGGCGGCATCCAATAATAGAGCTCTTGCACAGTTACTGGGCCAATGGGCGTCGGTCGTCGCACTCTGGCCGAACTCGCTGCTTTCATCAGTTTTTAACAATCAGTTAACACAAACTTGAGACTCGCGTGGCCACTCGGCAATCGACCGACGATACACTCCTGCACCGAACAATACAGTGGGAAGAATATGCCGTCTCAGCCGACGATTCTTGGCACATCAACACCTTCTTCGGACCTCAACCTGGATCCTTTTTCCCTCAACCGGAGGAGCTCAGTCCTGTGGGTTTTTCTCGCCCTTGCTGCGACAATCCTCGGGTATCTCTACGCAGACAGCCTTCGGTTTTTGGGGGAAGCGTGGCTCGAGGACAACAATAGCCATGGCCCTTTTATCCCGCTGATTTCCCTCTACATGATTTGGATGAGATGGGGACGCGTTCAATCGATCGTGCCCTATCGCCCTTGGTGGGGGGTCCCAATTGTCATGACGGGATTGTTCATATACGCCGTGGGTCAATTTGCCGCGATGCATGCGGTCGTGCATGTGTCCTTCTGGTTGGTGATAGTCGGAATGTTGACATGTGCGATCGGGCTTTCCGGGATCCGCGAGTTGGCCTTCCCGCTGTTCTATCTGCTTGCTGCGATTCCTCCGCCGATCTTCCTACAGTACGAACTTTCGAGCCGTCTCCAGCTCTTATCCTCGGCGTTAGGGATCGGATTTCTTCAATCCATCGGGGTCATGGCATTTCGCGATGGCAATGTGATTGATCTGGGACGGATTCAACTACAAGTCGTGGAAGCCTGCAGCGGGCTTCGCTATCTCTTCCCGCTTACCACTCTGACCATCCTGGGAGCCTATCTCTACCGAGAGTCGCTTTGGAAACGGATCTTACTTGTTCTGTCGAGCATTCCTATCTCAATTTTGTTGAACGGGTTTCGGATCGGCGCCATCGGTTTATTGGTTGAACACTATGGGTCGGCCGCAGCTGAGGGGTTTACTCATTTTTTCGAGGGGTGGGTCATCTTTGTCACGAGTCTGGGTCTACTTTGTCTGGAAATGTGGCTCCTCGCGCACATCGGTTCCGCTGTCTCACACCGTCCCTTCGTGCAATTGATCGGACTGCCCGAACCAGGCCATCAAACCGTTTACTCGTCCGGGGTCCGGATGTCGCTGGCGCCTCTGACTACCGGGATCGCTCTTCTTCTCCTCAGCGTACCGATTGCCCCTCTCCTCGCACCGCAGGAGTTTCCACCGCCTGAGAGGCAATCCTTTGCGGACTTTCCATTGAAACTTAGTGGCTGGCAAGGCGTTTCTTCGCCACTCGAGCGACAGTATCTCGATGCCTTGCAATT
This sequence comes from uncultured Nitrospira sp., assembly GCA_964587955.1. Lineage (GTDB taxonomy): Bacteria > Nitrospirota > Nitrospiria > Nitrospirales > Nitrospiraceae > Nitrospira_D. Next base: position 22,369 of record CAZPNQ010000004.1, on the reverse strand, counting down.
AGACGATTACGTATTGGCGGATTACACCGCGATCGAACAGCTCCCTGTCAATGTCTATGTTGCGTATTACCAGTCTCCGAAGAAAGGTCGCTCATCACATTCGCCCAGGCAATGTATTCCTGGTGGCGGTTGGGAGATCACGTCCTTCGAACCGGTGCAGATGGCTCGTGTGGCTCAAGGACAAGAAATCAATCGAGTTGTGATTCAAAAGTCCGGTGAGAAGCAGATTGTGTACTACTGGTTCAAACAACGTGACCGCTGGGTTGCCAGCGAGTACTTGGTGAAGTTCTTTCTTTTCTGGGATTCCCTGACGAGGCACCGAGCGGATGGAGCCCTCATCCGACTGACGTCTGCCGTCCATGCCGGTGAGAAAGAAGCCGTTGTCGATAAGCGGTTACAGGATTTGGCCGGTCTGATGACGCCCTTGTTGGGCCGCTATGTTCCAGATTGAGGTGTGGTGACATGGGGTCGGTCTTGTTCTTTAGTTTTATGGGATCTCTGATCATTTGCATGGCGCTGATCCCCACACTGTCGGCCTCCGCATGGCGGCTGCAGTTCGTCGATGTGCCGCGTGAGCGGCATGCGCACCGCGAGCCCATCGCAAAAGTCGGCGGAATCGCCTTTGCCGTCGCCACGTTCGTGGCAGTCCTGGTCTGGGCGCCGAAAGATCAGCTGATCGTTGCCAGCCTCCTCGGCGGTGTCGTTATTCTTGTATTCGGGGTCTGGGACGATCGCGTCGGACTTAACTATCGAGTGAAATTCGCCGGCCAAATTCTGGCCGCAATCATCGTCGTTGGATTTGCCGGAATCCGTCTTTCTTCACTTCCTTTCCTCGATGATGTCCTCATTCCTGCTTGGATCTCGGTCCCTCTTACGTTGATGGTGATTGTCTGCGTCACGAACGCCGTCAATCTTTCGGATGGACTCGACGGCCTGGCGGGAGGATTGTCGCTCATCAGCTTCGCCGGTATTGCGTATTTGGCTTATCAAGCCAACGAATCCGTGCTGGTCCTGTTGACCGTGTCGGTTCTTGGTAGTCTGCTCGGATTTCTCAGGTTCAATACCCATCCGGCCAAGATTTTCATGGGCGATGCCGGCAGTCAATTTCTGGGACACTACCTAGCGGTCGCAGCCATTCTGCTGACCGATGCGGCGCGGACGGCCTACAGCCCATTTCTGGCGCTTTTCATTTGGGGGGTCCCATTGCTCGATACGATCGCGGTCATGGTCTACCGCTATGCTCAAGGACGTTCGCCATTCATCGGCGATAGAAGCCATGTCCACTATAGGTTGCTGTCCTTCGGGCTCACGCATGGGCAGGCGGTGACGGTGATTTATGTGGCTCATGCCATGATGGTCGGTTGTGCCTATCTTCTGCGTTGGCAAACGGATGCCGTACTGGCTGCAGTGTACTTGGTGTTCGCCGCCGGGCTGTTCAGTCTGTTTGTATTTGTGCCGCGGAAAACAAGTTTGCATTACCCCCGTTTTGCCTCTCGACTGGCGGAACCACCTTCTTCCAGACGATGGGAGATCAGTGAGATCTCTCTCACGCTCTTGTATCTGACCGTCCCACTATATTTGATCGGGTCTATCGCCGCACCGCGAGAGATTCCTGTCGATGCGGGGGTCATTGCGGGAGTCCTGGCGCTCGCTGTGCTGATTTCATTTTTCCTTCCCTCCGCAAATCTGTGGGCTGTCCGCGCCGCCTTGTATATCGGCAGCACATGCTTGATGTACTACGGCGATCTGTTCCCCCGCCAAATCCTGATGCAAGTCGCAACGCCTATGAATCTTGGTGTGGCTGTCCTAGCGATCTTGGTAGTCCTTGCTATTCGATTGGTGGGCGAGGAGCGGTTTCAAACCACGCCGCTCGATTACCTCATCATCCTGCTGGCGGGTGTCATGCCATTTTTGCCGGGAATGACCGTCGGTGATGTGCCGATGGGTCTTCTGACGGCAAAGTTGATCGTGCTGTTCTTTGCGTTTGAATTGTTGCTGAACATGCGCACCTCGGCGGTTAGGAGACTTGGCATGGCATCCTTAGTAATGCTGGCCGGGGTCATGCTGCGCGCATGGTGGCCGTAATTGTGTGAATGTGGAGGATAGATATGCAGCCGTATGTTGCTCTTGGACTGATTCTCAGTATGGCCGTGATGCTAACCGCTTGCGGAGGTGCGGAAGAACGTAAGGCGAAGTATCGTCTTAAGGCGCAAGAATATTTTCAGGAAGGGAATTTTCCTAAAGCCAGAATCGCGCTGAGGAATGTGCTTCAGATCGATCCGAAGGATATCGAAGCCCACTTTCTCTATGCGCAGGTCGAGGAAAAAGAACAAAACTGGAGAAATGCATTTGCGGGCTACCAACAGGTCATTGAAGTCAACCCAGATCATGATCGAGCCCAAGTCAAACTGGCGAAATATTTCCTCGAGGTAAGGGCGTTAGATCAGGCGAAGCAGATTACTGATCGGTTGCTAGCCAAACAACCCGAACATGTTCCGGCTCAGGCGATCAAGATTGCCATTACAGCCCTATCAGATCATGTGAAAGAGGCGATTGAACAAGCAGAGAAACTTGTTGCCGCCGCTCCAACAGAGGTCGATGCCGCATTGCTCATCACGGCGCTCTACACGTCGGTTCAGCGGGAGAGAGACGCCATCCCATTTCTCCGCCGAGCCTTGGAGGTCCATGCGGATAATCTTGAATTGTCGGATGTGTTGGCTGCCACGTTAGTCAAACAAGGTCAAAAGACGGAGGCGGAGGCAATACTTGCGCGGATCGTCAAATTGGAGCCGACCGTTTTCAGTCACCAGTTGCGTCAAGTTGCGTTCTATGACGGGCAACAACAATACGAGAAAGCTGAGACCATCTTACGTGAGTCGATTCGAGCCGAGCCGGACAACGAGAAGCGCTGGTTGGCTTTGGCGGAGTATATGGGGAAGCGTCGAGGTGTGGAGCAGGGCGAAGCTGTGTTGCAGCAGGCGAGAAAAGAACTGCCGCACGCGGGGAAATTCTGGTTTGCTCTCGGCAGCCTTTTTGAGTCGACTCGGCGGGTAGAAAAGGCGCGTGAACTCTATCGGGAAATGGAGACGGCATTCGGAGGAAAGCCTGAAGCGTCCGAAGCGCATGTGAAACTCGCAAGTCTGGATTGGGCTGAGGGGAAAGTCGAGGACGCCGAACGGCAAGTCCAAGCAGTGCTGAAGGAAAACTCGCGCTCAAGTGAGGCCCTATTGCTGAGAGGGAAAATCGCGCTTCAGCGGGGAAATGGAAAAGATGCCATTCTCGATTTTCGTTCTGTATTAAAAGATCAGCCGGAACTGGCTGAAGGCCATGTCCTGCTTGCTCGGGCCCATTTGCTGGCCGGAGAACCGACCTTAGCCCGTGAAAGTTTGGATAAAGCCCTTGCTTACAAACCGACGCTGGTAGAGGCCCAGACCTTATTGGTGGGACTTGATGCGGCAGCCGGCCAATTCAAGGAGGCGAAGAAGCGGTTGGATCCGCTTCTTGTACGAGAGCCAGGCAATATGACTCTCCTTGGCATGCTCTTTCAACTGCAACTGCAGGAAAAGGATTGGAATAAAAGCCAGGAGACGCTCCAACAGATGCGTCGGGCCGGTGCCGACGAGGCGCTCGCAAGTCTGGGGGCGGGACACGTGGCTCTTGCGCAACAGCAGTGGGACTCTGCGGAGGCTGCCTACATTAAGGCGGCTCAACAGCGACCCGCAGCACCTGAACCGCTCCTTGCTCTCGTGCAGCTGGATGTGCGGCGCGGCCGTTTGGCTCATGCGCAGCAACGCCTGGAGGCTATCCTTGCTAAGTCTCCGGATCATCTTTTCGCCGCAGGTTTTCTCGGTGAACTGTTGCTTACGAAAGGAGAGCCTGCCGTGGCTGTTTCGCGCTTTGAGGCAGCCACTCGTATCAATCCAAAATGGATAACTCCATGGGTCCATCTGGCTCGTCTTCACCAAGCACAAAAACGTATGGCGGAAGCAGATGCTGTGCTTCGAAAAGGCCTTGAAACAAACCCCGAGAGTGAGCAGTTGCGACTGCTCCTGGCCATGAGTCTGTCCGCACAAAGTCGACATGACGAGGCGATCGGCCACTATGAGATGGTCTTGAAGCAGGCCCCTGCGTCGCTCGTGGCGGCCAATAATCTCGCTGCGGCGCTGGTCGACCATAAAGGCGACCCACAGAGCCTTGAACGCGCGTTGGCACTGAGTCGCGGGTTTGAATCACAGAAATCGAATCCTTACCTATTGGACACTCTGGGATGGGCGCATCACAAGCTGGGTCATGAGTCCGATGCCGTCCGGGTACTCCAACAAGCCATGACGATGGCGCCCGACCATCCGGTTCTGAATTACCACCTTGGGGCTGCCTATGTGAAAGCCGGCAGACGGCCGGATGCCATCACACACCTTAAGAAAGCCGTGGCCTCCGGGACTCACTTTGACGGCTTGGATGAGGCCAAGGCCCTGCTCGAAGAAGTGGCAGGATAACGATGATGTTGCAAGTTCGGATCCGGAATTTGACAAACTGCGTCTTGTTCGTGATCGCTTCTGCCTGTTTCTTAATGCTCAGTCCAGGTCAGCATCTCCGAGCCGAGCCTGTGAATCCTGAGCCGGCCTATCTTTTGGGTCCTGAAGATGTGATCAAAGTTGCAGTGTGGAAGGACGAGCATCTGACACAGGAAATGGTCGTGCGGCCGGATGGGATGATTACCTTCCCACTGATCGGAGAGATCATTGCTACGGGACGGACGGCCGAGGACGTTCGTTTTGAGATCGCGAAGCGTTTGACGAAATATCTTCCCACTCCGAATGTGACAGTGACGGTACTGAAGGTGCAGAGCTATCGTATCTACGTGCTAGGACGGGTGAACAAACCGGGAGACTATCAGGCCGGACATAATACCGACGTGTTACAGGCCCTGAGCATGGCCGGTGGACTGACGCCCTATGCCGCGGAGAACGATATCAAGATCATTCGCCGGAACCACGGTCCTGATGAGATGGTCTTTCCGTTCCGTTACGGCGACGCACGAAAAGGAAAAGATCTGGAGCAGAACATCGTACTGCAGCGCGGCGATGTGGTGATGGTGCCGTGACGGAATGCGACAGTTGCTTGCCGATTGTGATACCGCGTCATCGAGTACGCGACTGGGGACTATCAGTGCGGCCTGGTTTTGCACAATTCTGATCTTGACTGGTTGTTGGTGGACCGAGAAGGTGTTAGCCGCGGAATGGTCAGCCGCCCCATCGTTGAGCACGAAGGGGGTGTACAACAGCAACTTGATTTTGTCTACCGGCAAGAATGAAGTTTGGGGTTATTGGATTACCCCGGCCGTGAAGTTCAAAGGAGCGACGGAGGTTTTGGAAGTTGAAGGGGAGACGAGAGCGGACTTTGTACAGTACTTCGGCGATCAAAATCGGGAGTTCACGAACGTCTACTTCCCCCTCCGGTCATCTTATCGCGCCGATCGGCATACGCTGGAGTTCGAGGGAGGATTGACACGTGATAATACTCTCATGGGCGAATTGTTGAGTACCGGCCTAGTGTTGGCGTTTACGCAGCGGAATATGTGGACCGCAAACCCGAGTTGGAAAGTGGGTATCACGGATCGTCTGTCGTGGCGGAGTGGCTATCACTTTACGGATACGACCTACCAGGATGCATCTCGACTCGGTCTTGTCGATTATCAGGTTCATGGCGGCACGACCGGGCCGACCTACAATCTGACTGAACTGGATCAAGTTCATCTCACCGGTGACTATACATGGGTGCGAATTTCATCCATTGGACTGGAGAATACCTATTTTGGCGCGCAAAGTGGGTGGACTCATGACTTCGGCGATCAATTGATCGGATCGGTGGCAGGAGGAGGGCGATTCGTCAAATCGAGTCAGGATGTTCAGGGAACAGGAACTCTCACGGACGGTCAAGTCGTCTGGGTCTACAATGCTTCGCTTAGCAAGCGATTTGAGCGAACCACGGTTCAGGTGGACGGAGTTCGCATGATCAATCCCAGCGGTTTCGGCCTGCTGCTACAAACCGATCGCGTGGGGGGAACTCTAGTTCATAACGTGACTGAAACACTGACGCTGACGTTGAATGGCGGTCTCTACTTTGTTTCGGGCATTGCCTCTAACTTTCAAAGTCGCCAGGTTCAAAATACAAGATTTTTCTCCGTGGGCCCGCGTGTCTCATGGAAATTCTCCGATTGGTGGGCGATGGATGTCGCGTATACCTATGCGGAGCGATCAGTTGACGCGAACGACCAACGAAGTGACGCGCATTCGACCTATCTCATGCTTCGATATGAAGGAGATAAATGGGCAGTGTCCAGATGACGGGCGAACAGAGGCCGCTGAATCGAGCACAGATCGTTCGGGCGCGAACTGTATCCGACTATCTTGCGTTGCTGCGCCGCCGCCTCCGTCTTATTCTGATGGTCGGGGTTTCACTGCTGGCGACGAGCGTCGGAATTGCGTTTCTCTGGCCAGCTGTGTATCGCTCTACCGCAACGATTCTGATAGAAGAGCAGGAGATACCTCCCGACCTCGTTCGATCTGCCATTGCAACGTATGTCGATCAGCGTATCGAGACGATCAAGCAACAGGTGCTCAGCCGATCCACGCTTTGGCATGTCGTCGAACAATACGATCTATACAAGAACATTCGGAAACGAAGGCCGACGGAAGAGGTGCTGGAGCGATTGACAAAAGATATCCACATCGAAGTCATGAACGTCAAGGTGATCGATCGACGGACACAGAATCCCACACAGGCGACCATCGCCTTTACCTTGGCCTATGACGGTGAGGCTCCGGAGGTGGCGCAAAAGGTCGCGAACGAGCTGACGAGTCTGTTTCTGAATGAAAATCTGAAGACCCGTGAGCGACATGCCCATGAAACCACGGCATTTCTAAAGCGGGAATCAGAGAATCTAGCTCGACATATACAAGAGTTGGAAAAGAACATCGCACACGTGAAGCAGCGAGCAGACGGTGCGTTGCCCGAGCTCGTACAACTGAATATGGCCATGATGAATCAGGTCCAGCGAGAACTGATTGATGCCGACCGCGATATCAGAAGCTTACGGGAACGCAAGACCTTTCTTGAAGGCGAACTCGCGACGTTAAAACCCCATACGCCACTCATCAGCGCCAGTGGAGAGCGTCTGTTGGATACTGAGGAACGACTCAAAGCGCTGCGAGCCCAATATGCCAGCCTGTCGTCTTATGTCAAACCCGATCATCCCGATTTGATCAAAATGAAGCAAGAACTGTCGTCGCTTGAAAAGGAAACCGGCGCACCGGACGGGCGCGAGGAATTGTCGAAGCGATTGGTGGCGGAACAGGCGGTGCTGGCGGACCTTCGTGAGCGGGCAAGCGATGCCCATCCTGACGTGGTTCGTGCCCAAGAAGTCGTGACCTCGCTTGAACGGGAATTACAGTACGCGACCAGACGGGCCGTCTCGCCGGTGGCCATCAAGCCTGAAAATCCCGCCTACATCAATATTCAATCGCAACTGGCTTCAACCCAGGCTTCGCTGCAGGCGATGGAAGCGGCTCGCAAAGAGCTTAAACAGCGAATGGCAGAATATGCCAAACGACTGGAAACGACCCCCGCGATCGAACGTGAATATCTGGACTTGACTCGGGATCGGGAGAACTCGGTACACAAACACCAAGAAATTACGTCTCGAATGATGGAAGCGCAGGTATCCGCCGAATTGGAGGTGCAGCGAAAGGGGGAACGGTTCTCGTTGATCAATCCACCTGAGTTGCCTGAGAAACCCAGCCAACCCAACCGGCCGGCGATTTTATTACTTGGGGCATTGTTCGCTGTCTTCGGAGGAGTCGGAATAGGCCTCGCCGTCGACAACTTCGATGGCAAGATTCATACGATGGAGCAGCTCGGCCGCACTATGCGAAGTGTCCAATTAGTGGCTGTTCCCTATATGCCCTCCGAACATGAAGTAACTGCCTTTGCCCGTCGTCGCGTGGCCGTTAGCCTCTCTGCTCTGGGAGCGGTCGCTGTGGTGGCGATCATCCTGCATCTCACCTGGCGACCGTTGGACGTGCTCTGGTTTACAATCCTACGAAAACTTAGCTGAGACGACTACCGGGAAGGGCCAGCGTCAAATGGAATATCTCCAGCAAGCTCAGGAACGGTTTAAACAGCAAGCAGGTTCTAGCGGTACCGATCCACGCCGATTGGTCGGAGACCCCCGACGGCCTAGCCCTCCGATTGTTTACACCACAACAAGGACGATGACGCTGCCCGATCACGTGATGCGGGAGCAGCGTTTGATTACTGGATTTGACGAAGGTCCTTTTGTCGATGCATATCGGGTGTTGCGAGCGCAAGTCCTGCAGCAGTATCGTCAAAAAGGATGGAACGTCATCGGAGTGTCCAGCCCGACCGACCAGGAAGGCAAAACGTTGACGGCAATCAATCTTTCGCTCTCGTTGGCGATGGACTTGGCTCACACAGTATTATTAGTTGACGCCGACATGCACCGACCTTCGGTCCATCGCGTCTTCGGGCTGGAAACCATTCCTGGACTGACGGAGTACTTGTTTGACAACGCGCCGCTCGCTCAACTTCTCATTCATCCTGGAATGGGGCGTTTTGTCTTCCTACCGGGGGGTAAGGCGGTTAAGAACTCAGCAGAGGCCCTTGCGTCACCGCGAATGATCTCTCTCGTCCAAGAATTGAAGCATCGATACCCTTCTCGTCTGATTGTGCTTGATCTCCCGCCGCTTTTGTCCCGAGCCGACGTCGTAGGATTTGCTCCTCACATGGATGCGCTGTTGCTGGTCGTGGAAGAAGGTCGCACGGCGTCAACGCAGGTTGAGCAAGCGATGGAGACCCTGAAAGGCAATGTCCCCATTCTCGGGGGTATTCTAAATAAATCGGGACGCAGGAGGTTGACGCTGCGGCAAGCGAGACGATTGTTGAGGATTGATCCCAGTTAGATCACATGTACGAGACCTACTATAAACTAAAAACGAAGCCCTTTACGTTACTGCCTGATCCCGAGTTTCTCTACTTGGGAGCCAAGCACAAAATGGCTTTGAGTCTGTTGGAATACGGGTTGGCAAATGGGTCGACCTTCGTCGCCATTACGGGCCATCCCGGCACAGGGAAAACGACGTTGTTAAATAGGTTGCTGGAACAGTCCAGCCATCCCTGGGTCATCGGCAACTTGTCGAACATACACGGCGGGCTGGGTGTGCTGATGCCCTGGATCGCGGCCTCTTTCGGATTATCGACCAATGGGAAGAGCGAGGTGGATATCTTTCATGAATTTGCACGATTCCTCGAGCACGAGCACAGTATCGGTCGGCGGGTCCTTTTAATTCTCGATGAGGCGCAAAACGCCAGTATCGGTGTATTGGAGGAGCTGCGGCTTCTTTCAAATCTCAATGACGGCCGCCGCCGTTCGCTTCAGATCTTACTATCTGGACAGCCAGCCCTTCAAAGTCTCCTCAAAGGGCCTGAGATGGTACAGTTCGCACAACGAATCAGTGTTGAATATGTCTTAGATGAGCTTTCAGAAGATGAGACCGTAGCCTACATCGAGCATCGTCTTCGCGTGGCAGGTCGCTGCTCCCGACTTTTTTCGACGCTTGCCGGGCGAGCCGCGTTCCGTCTGGCCGGCGGAAATCCGCGTCTCATCAATCAACTCTGCGACCATGCTCTTGCCTATGGGTATGCAGAACAAGCTGGCACCATTACAGCACGCGTCATCCTGGCGGCTGCGATAGCTCGAGCCCAACATGGCGTTGTTCGGTTCGTTGTGTCGCCGAAGAATATCGATTTGCCTGAACATGACCTAAGGGCAGAACGGGTCGAAATTGACTCGTTTGTCTCCGAGGACAGACAGCCAGATGGACAGGCGCTCCGGTCGAGGCAGCTGCAACAGAACGAGGTTGTCGCTATGCCGGATCCATTATCGATGTATCGTGAAGGATTGACGCTGAAGGAATCCCGTGAATACACGAAAGCGATTCGGTTGTTCGATAGGCTATCCAAGCAGGATTCCTGGGCTGTTCGAGCACTAGCACAGAAGGGACTCTGTCTCAAAGCGATTGGGCAGCACGAGGACGCATTAACAGCAATTCGGGAAGCCTCCAGGTACCGACCGGCCACTCAAGAAGAAAGCGCAGCGACGCAGTATTTATTGGCTCGGACTCTGGAATCTCAAGGGCGGCATGATGAAGCTCGGGAGGTCTATGTTGTATTGGACCGTGGAAGGCATAAGTACCGTGATGTGCCGGCTCGTCTTGCTCGACTGCAGGACGAGGACCAGGATTTTGGAGAAGCAGAAGACAAAGAAGTTACTCGATTCGCATCCTTCTGGAGAGGTTGCGGACAACTCCTACAGAATTTTCGAAAATAGCGAGATAATAGAGGGTGGTGTGTGAAGGCAAGCATTTCCTTGCCTAGAAGGTTATAGAAATCCTTCCTCCATTTATGACCAAGCCTTTTTACCTCTTTCCGTAACCTTTGGTCCAGCAGTTTCAACCTCTTGCAGCCGTATCATGGTGGTCCGATGCCGTGCAGATGTAACCATCATAACCATTTTGATTTCACCGCTACAGGCCGTGCATGCGCGGCAATGAGAACAGTGGAAAAAAGTTATTCCTGCCGACTAGCAGATAGCCATACAGACAAGAATGTTTATTCCCTGCGGCTCGACCACATTGACGTGCGCGCCTTTGCCAATTGAGCTCGGAGAAAGTCGTCCGCTTCTTCAGTAAGCACCGTTTCCTGTGCATAGAGGCCCTTGATCTGCCATGTGTTAATACACTTCAGACGGACGACCAATGAGTAGTGGTAGCGCGAGCTGTTCAGATGGTGAGGTGTCGCTGTCGGAACAATCTTTGAACCCTAATATTGGTGAACCGTGACCTCACGGGTAAGGCGGCACTCTGATGAGTACATGTTTCGATACTGGAGAGAGCGCATATGATATAGAAAAATCGGTTTACTAACTATTAGTGTAACATTTACCTCTACGTAACATGTCAATGATATGGTCTACTTTGAATGGTCACTATGTTTAGGGCGCAGAGTTTCGCATTCAGTTACATGACGAACGTGACCGAAGAAGTTTGGCAGACTTTTATAGAAATGGAGAGATTTGCTTCGTGTGACAGCCGAGCAAATGACGCACATCGTAGAACAGCTGCTTGATTATTTCCTCACTACGATAGCCACGAAGTTTCGCACCTGCCACACGACAGGTTTCATCGAATAAAAGCCGGCTCTCAAACAGCTTGGAGGATGACGAGTCGTATCAAGTATGAAAACTATATGAAGGGAGGATACTTATGCCTGTCCTGATCGAAGTATTTATCTTGGTCGTTATATTTGGAGTATTGTACGCCATGTTGCAGTTATCCAGTCGGTGACGTGCTTGGTTTTTGAGGGTATGGGAGAGCAAAGGGAGCCAGCAGCTCCCTGAGAACGCCTGGAACTTCTTAGGGCTACGTCTCGAGTTTTATCGGTCTTCAAAAATCTAACATGAACCGAACAATTGATTACCATTAAGTTAAAACCCGCAATGGTACAGGAAAGGTCCGTCGGTGGAGGATGTAGTATAGATAGAACTACTCCAGCCTGTTCCATCAAAAATTTCATGAATTTACAAGGAATTAACCTCTTCACTTATCTGCCGAAACTAAAACTCTTTACACTTAAGGCCATAGGCTATTCTAACTTTCCACAGGAGGACATGCTATGGCACTTGCGACAGTGGTCGGGGGTGGAGATGAAAACCTTCCTTATCATGAGTTGCTAAAGAAGGTAGCCGCAGATCCTGATTTGGACGCACAACAAGAGTTGAAATGGCCCTCCAGTAGTGTTTGCTTGACCGGTGAGGCTTATCACGATATTTATGGCTTTAAGGAAGACGTCCGTCTCGCGGAATTGATATTTCGATTGACTGCCGGAAATGCGGCGAAACACGGCTGATTGGCGAAGAACAGTAAAGGGAAGATCAGTGAGTTTTCCCTACTCGTCCACAATTGATCAGAATGATATGCAAGAACGAACTACAGTGCCGCGAGTAACTCTACGCGACCTCCTGCCCCAGCATCCAACGAGACAATAAAATCCCTTTGCGACTATTGAAGGGAGACTTTATGTGTCTAGCCGATTTATGAAGAATGCCTCCCAGTCACCCTTAGCCATGGTACCCAACTCGCAAGGCATTGGGTGACAGGGTAAAGTTCAGCCTATTCTTTCGTTTGCTATTATTTCCCCCTTCAACTTAGTACTCCCGCTTCCGTAGACAAGGGGAAGTCCTAGTGTAAGAGACAACTCCGAGACATTAACTTGGCGAGTAAAGGCATATAGAAATGGGAGCTACTCTCGAAATCCAGGGAAAGAGCTTAGAGTACGATATTCGCGCCCTGGCTGGCCAGTTTGCTCTTCCCATGCCTCACGCACAGGCGCTTCTTCGGGACGAAATCGACCATCTAGAGCGGATGGCTCGGATTCGAGATTTTATCCTTATCCTCGCGTTGAAGACCGTTAAAGATCATCTTCGAAGCAGCCCCGACGATTTAACATACGGCCTCGCATAAAACCTTCTATGAAGTGATAGGCCTGCGGAACTGACATTTCCTTTTCGTCTGATGTGTGCATATGACCACGCCATTTGAGGCTATTTCGCCGTGGCAACCAAAAACAAAACTGGTCAATGTCATTATTGATACCCCCCGTGGCAGCCGGAACAAGTTCAAGTTCGATGAAGAGTTGGGTTGTTTCAAGCTTTCCCGTATTCTTCCTGTTGGACACGTCTTTCCGTATGATTTTGGCTCGATACCGGGCACACGCGGTGAGGATGGCGATGCTCTCGATGTGCTGGTGGTCATGGACGAGCCGGCGTTTCCTGGTTGTCTCATCACGACTCGCCTGATCGGCGTGTTGGTAGCATGTCAGGCTGAAAAGGGCCGCACGATCTCGAACGATCGGCTCATCGGAGTGCCGCAGACGCCTGACAATATGCCGACCATCCATGAGCTCTTGGTGCTTGGAACTTCCGTGCTCGCGCAGATTGAGCACTTCTTTGTTTCCTATAATGCTGCCCAGCATCGGCGATTTGTTCCGGTGCGAAGGCTCGGCGCTGCGCACGCCGAACGCCTTCTACGTCGCGCAATCGTGGCCGGCACATCGAAAGGCGCTGTATGATGAAACAGCCATCAGCAAACGGGATTCTACAAGCCACAAGGGTGCGCGATGAGCTTGTGAACTATGTAGAGGCGGCCATTAAGTCAATCGAAGTGCACGTTCCTACGGATGCGCAAATACATCGAGCCCGCAAGAAGCTGAAGCGAGCGCGTGCGAATCTCCGCCTCTTGCGCGATACGGTCGGCAAGGCTGCCTATACCCGAGAAAATGCCGCGTTACGCGATGCAGCCCGACCGCTCAGCGGGGTGCGCGATGCTGCGGTCCTTTGCGAAACAGCCGATACGTTGCTCAAGGGGGCACGGCGCGGCCCGCGACGACAGTTGCTCCTGAAGCTACGGAGAGTACTGGAACAAGGACGGCAGAAGGCACGCGTAGAGTTGCGCGGGATGAATGCCATCAAAGAGAGTGCCGCGTGTCTCCATGCCGCGCTCATGCGCATCCGCAAGTGGAATCTAAAAGAAGCGGATGACAGCGGGCTATGTAGTGGATTGCAACGGACCTATCGCCGGGGACGTGAGGCGCGCGCGATCGCCTGTGCGGATTACACAAACGAGCATCTTCACGAATGGAGGAAGCAGGTGAAATACCTGGGCCAGTCCCTAGAGATATGGAGGTCCTATGGAGCAGAGCATGCGAAGGGATTCGTCAAGTGCGCAGACCAGCTGGCTGAGTTGCTTGGAGCAGATCATGATCTTGTTGTGTATGAGCACCGGCTGAAAACCCTCGACGCTGCCCATCCCGCGTTGCCTGCCATTATTCACACCATCGCGGATCAACGGGATGATCTTCTGAACCACGCTTTGAAGAAGGGTCGTCGACTGTTCAAATCTAAACCGCGCTCGTTTGTTCGTAAAATAACACGAGCGTGTTGACTCCAGCTCAGAGGTGATGCTTCACGGACGCCGCACTGGCAGGCAAGGTCACCCGGGATCTGAGGTCATGCTAATATTCGATAAAAAGTCACGACAGCTTCTTGCCCGCATCTATCACAGATACCTTGTGTCGTGTGCGGTCCTCTGTCGTAGTTGACAGTCGCAATTGATGGAAACTTTCCAGCGTTCAGAAATTCCTTTTCTTTCCCAGTCTTGACGGTGGCAGGCGATAACTCGCTGACACATTCGTGACAATAGTGAGCGGTTTCCTTCATGTCGACGTACACTTTCTGATAGAGAGCCTCATGCAACATTTTATCGAGAGGATGATTCCAAGGTTTTCAAGAATCCCATCAAGAATTGGCTTGCCGTCGCTCATAGGCCACTTCCTGTGCTTCGCAAATCGGTGCTTCCAATGCGTACTCTCGGCATCAACTCATCCGATCGTGCCTGGTTTTCCAGACATCAAGGAATGCCGACAACTTGACTCTTGCTCCGATACGCTCAGTGGATATCTTCTCCAAGAATTCCGAGAGACGTCTGGATTTTAAGATCGTGTACAGAGTCACGGCTATTGTTGGTATCAAAACCGACAAGAAAATGAGGACTTTTCTCATGAACGGCTCATCGGCCTCGGCGATTAGGTTCATACCGAGAAAACCGGTCGTCGCCATACCGATTAACCCGACAGTGGTCACGACCGTCAAGCGCACCATCGTCTCTCCCTGCCGGCGCAGTACGTCGCTATCGAGATACTGACTCATATCTTCAATAGCTTCCCGAACCTCCGTGTACAATTTAGCAGTTCCAAGTTGTCTGTTGGTCATGCGAAACAATTTCTTTACCTGGGTATGCTCCGAGACCTCCTGAAACCAGTACCGATGAGTGAACCGCAGGAAGACCCCAAGAATCTGCCGGATCAGGTGCCGGAAATACCTGATCGATTCCGGATTGTCGGGTTCTAACCGATTGAGGGCATCGATAAGGCGATCAGACAGCATGAGCATGGCCGCCTTATGAAAATGGGAAATTAAAAACAGCACAAAATACTCGTGTCGAAACTGCTCGAGTCCCGTCTTTCGCACAGCTGACAACCATCCGCTGCAGTCGCTCACTTCCGTAAAAACGCGTCCGCTACAGATAAATCGAGTTCCGGGTCGCACACGGTCTTTCCTCCAGTAGCGATCGTAGAAACAGCGCTTTTCAAAGTCGCCTAACTCATGGTCAGAGTCGGGCAAGGAGTCTGATGAATCAGGGCCGGCCGCTAAGCCCAATCGTATAAAGTCTTCCCGGGCCAGCACAGCTGGATTGTCAATCGCTAGATAGGCCATCAACGGTAGCAGGTGAGATCCGATTGGCCGGTAGCGCAGAAGGCCGGTGTTTCCCGAATGGTGGAGCACCATCGGTTCCAATAAAAACTCCCAATGTGAGGCGATACACGGCGCCCTGAACCGGCATGCAAATGACAAGTATTTCTCTCTATGTTCATAGTCGGATGTCGCCAACACCGTACCATCCTGAGTCAGCCATTCTACCTTCTTGAGACAATGGCCCCCATGTCCGTCGGATTCCCAATAGGTGGGATATCCTCTGGCAAATCCAAGCATGGTATCCTCTACAGACGTTAACGAGAGGTCGTCTGCAAAGATCTCTATGGCTAGAATGACGATGTCGATATCGTAGAAAAAGTACAAATCAACGTGTGCCACCTCGAATATGATCGGGAGAGTGCTCGGATCGCGGTACGTCAGCCGCACCCTTGCGACATCGGTACGGCGAAACACTCGAATCGGTGATTCCTGATTCGTGCCAAGCCCGCGGCCTGTGCCCTCGCCATAGAGAAAACGCTGAACCGAGGGGAGAAAGGTAATAAACTCGCTATAGTGCCGCTCCTGAAACTGAGACGGATCTCCGGTGAACTCATCTTCCACTTCGCTCCAGACATTGTCGAGGTCCTGCGTCTGAATAAAATCGCAATGCTTCTGAATAGGCAAATCCTCGCGTATCGGCATTAACTGGAGTGGCCAGAGCACAATCTGTCGAAAATGCCGCACAACGGGGTCACGGTCCGAAGAGTTTGCCTCGTCTAAGTCACTGCTTTGATATGATGTCGTTTGTTCCATAAACCGTTCGAATTAGCCGATGTTCCACGACCGGGATTACGCGAATACCCGTGGCATTCACTTACTCTTTTGAATGGTTGGAATCGTTGACGCTTGCAGCGCTAACTTATTGTTTGGATCTCCAGTGAGTCAAAAACCATTCCTGTGAGTTCACAGCATCTTCTCCGTCTGTCGGCGACGTGGATGTATAAGTTCCGTCTGCAAGCAACCGTCTTGCCTGCACATTGTCCCGTTGCGCGATGCCAAGAACTTCTTTGACGATGAGTTCGCGCCAGTAAGGATCCTTTATTGGGAAAACCACTTCCACCCTATGATCTAAATTTCGCGGCATGAGATCAGCGCTTCCAATGAAGACTTCCTGTTGTCCACCATTATGAAAAAAGTAGATGCGCGCATGCTCAAGGAAGCGTCCAACGACCGAAGTGACGGTAATACGATCGCTAATGCCTAACAAGCCAGGCCGGAGGCAGCAAATCCCACGCACCTGAAGATCAATACGCACTCCAGTTTGTGATGCCCTGTATAGTGCCTCAATACATTGTGCGTCCACCAAGGCATTCATCCAAGGCATTCATCTTGAATATGAGATGGCCATCCCCGTGTTCTCGATGACGGTATGCCTCGCGCTCGATCCGTGTCAGAATTTCATGCCGTAGAGTAGTAGGAGCCACTAGCAATTTGGAATATGACTGTTTTCTTGAATATCCTGTCAGCGAATTAAACAGATCGGACACGTCTTCTCCAATGGCAGGATCGCAGGTAAAGTAGCTCAAGTCTGTATAGATACGGCTCGTGACGACATTGTAATTCCCAGTTCCAAGATGGACATAGCGACGAATTCCCTCCGCTTCGCGTCGAATGACAAGACAGATTTTCGCATGGGTCTTCAGTCCCCGCACACCGTAGACAACGTGTACACCTTCATCCTCCAGCCTGCGTGCCCATTCAATATTATTTTCCTCGTCAAATCGCGCTTTGAGTTCGACCAGCGCTGCCACCTGTTTTCCATTTGCCCTGGCTTCCATCAACGCGTCGATGATGGGCGATTTTGGATTAACGCGGTAGAGGGTTTGCTTGATCGCGAGCACATCCGAATCATTGGCCGCTTCCCTTAAAAATTCTACGACCGGCATGAAGCTATCGTAGGGATGGTATAAAAGCACGTCTTGTTGGCGGATACTCGCGAGTATGCTTCCAGATACGTTCAGCCCAGTAGGTATTGAGGGGGAAAACGGCGCATCCTTCAGGTCGGGACGCTCGAGCGAATACAGTTCACGAATTCCGGCCATGCCGATCGGACCATTGCCAGTGTAGACAAGGTATGGTGGAAGTTGAAGGTTGCGCGTGAGAATCTCGCGAATGTGATCCGGGGTTGCCGCATCCAGCTCCAATCGAACGGCTGAGGTGAATTCGCGCTCGTTCAGTTGTTCCTCCATTGCCTCGATCAGATCGGATGCTTCATCTTGCTCAATAGCAACCTCCGCATCTCTCGTGACGCGAAATGGATAGGACGCAATGACATCCAAACCGGAAAACAAATCTCTGAGATTATGCGCGATAACCTCTTCCAGCCAAACAAAGCGCTGCACCTTTCCTATCCCAGCCAATCCCATCTGCTGTAATGTGAGATCTTCAGATGTGGAAATGGGTACTAACCGCGGGAAAATGTCCGGCAGTTTGACGCGTGCAAAACAATCACCTCGTTCCGGATCCCTGACTAATACGGCAAGATTGAGACTTAGATTGGAGATGTGCGGGAAGGGGTGAGTAGGATCAAAAGCCAGCGGCGTCAACGTGGGTAAGATCTCACGCTGGAAATACTTCCGAAGAAGTTCCGGCTCGTCGGCTTTCAATTCAGCATAATGCAACACATGGATGCCTGCCTCTCGCAAGCGTGGCAGGATATCCTGCTGCATGCAGGAATCATATCGCGCATACTGAATGCTCAATTCTTGATTGATGGCGAGTATTTGCTCGGAAGGTGTCTTGCCGTCAGGAGTTGTGCCTGCAGTTCCACTCGCCACCTGGCGACGGAGACCTGAGACGCGTACCATGAAAAACTCGTCAAGATTTGTCGCGAAGATTGCAAGAAACTTCGTGCGTTCCAGAAGGGGATGACGCATGTTCTCGGATTCTTCGAGTACTCGTAGGTTGAATTGCAACCAACTCAGTTCTCGATTGAGCAAGAGACCTGGTTGTTTGAGGAACTCCGCCGCGTCTGTGTCTAGATGAAGCGGTTCTGCAGGAAGATCGAACATATGCGTTATCTACTTATGACTTATTCTGCTGACAGAACTGCGAGGAAGAATGACGACCCAGCAGTGATGGTCTTCGCCCTACATGGATGATGTCTGCTCCGTCATTCAGATTCGGCTAACCATCATGCATGAGGAAGGATGACAGATAAATAACAAGCGCGTTAACAATGCGTTAATGAGTTATCACAGCAGAAGGTCCAGGTCCCATCGACTATAGCATTTGACCATATTCGCTGCCTTTGAAGACCACAAAAAATAATCGCTTCAGTAACACCATCGTAACTTCGACATGGGATAGTGCAACCCTGTCTGCATCAGTAAGTATCTCCGGTATCCTGATGCGGGAGAGGGGATAACCCCCCAGTGAAGTTGTCTTTTACGATGGCATACTGCTGATCGTTCGCCACTTGAGGAATATCTGCTGCGGACAAGTGCTCAGGTTGAGTTGACAGGAGATAACTGGTAACTGAGAAAGGACCATGCCGGACTATAAGAACCGCAAGATCAAGCTAGCTCCCAAGAAGCGAGCCAATGGGTTGTGGCAATGCTCATATACTATTATTGAATTCAGACCAACTGGCTGGGCCTACCAAAAAGGATGTCCGGATGGGAGCTTTACGTCCCGCCAAGAGTCCGCAACGGTAGCCTTGGAAGAGGCAAAATGGATCGTCGATTCACTCGAGCCCCCTACGCAGGTTCCGTCTGGCTCCCGTGGGGTCTTAGGAAATTGTGGGAACAAGATGAAAACACTCATGATCTCGTTCGTTCGAGGCTTGGTCCACCTTGAAAATTTTGTCCCATCTAGCGTGTTCTTTTTCCTGAATCGTCGAAAATTATCCACCAATACGTCCGTTTCTGCTTTTATACGAAGATAGAGGTGCTCAAGGCTTTCTAGAAACACAAGTCTAAAGCTTGAGACTTATACCGCCGCCTTAAGTACTCATACGCTTCTTGGCATGGGCTCGCTTCCCAAGGGCCCGCAGCTGCATCGGCTGCAGCCACCAGCACAATCGCCCATGGCCCGGGTTGATCACCCCCTCTGATTCGATCAGCGCCGCCCCGGCTTTCTTGAAGGGAAAGTTGGGAAGGGCTCTTCCACATAACAGCAGGCTTGCCACTTCACCTAGCTGGGGTTCATGCCCGACGCAGACCACCACAGCATCCGGCGGCAACGTGCGCAGCAGGGCCACGAGGTGTTCAGGCTTCGCTCCGACGGCCAATTCGTCCCGGGTCTCGACCTTGAGCGTCGAACCGATGACCGCCCGCAACAGTCTCGCCGTATCGTAAGCCCGCACGAACGGGCTCGTCCATACATGCGTCGGTTTACAGTCCAGCGCGGCCAATCCGGCCGCCGCCTGTCGCGTCCGTCGTTTCCCCTTTTCCGTCAGCGGACGATTCTCCTCCGTCCCCTCCCATTCTTCAGGCTCCATGGCGATCCCGTGGCGAATCAGAATACAGTCCATATCCACCCCTCCGCTTGGTGAGGCAGGAGCCTATCACAGAGAGCCGGTGCAATTAACACAAGTTTTACTTGGGAGTGACAAGGTTGGAACGGTGACTTGATACCTTTAAGAGATGGAGGAAGATATATAGCCATTCACCAATGCAAAGTTATGACTGGGTCGCGTCATGGTCGTTCAGTGGAGTCTGACAGTACGCACAGCGGTAATGGATAGCGTTACACGACTATACGCAAGCATGGAGGAGCACCATGACTTCACAGGTCTCGACTAAATTGCTGGCCATCGTCCAAGAACGGCGACAGATTCCGCTTGAGGAACTTCTGTCCTATCTTCCCGAATGCACGTGGAATCAAGTGTTCAAGCTGGTAGACGAACTCAGCCGGCGGAAGTTGATCTGCTTGCGGCGGCGAGGATTCAACTACGAATTACGAGCCGCATCTTTGTCGGCTTAACGATCGTCGCTCCGTTCTCGTTTTGGTGAGCGAGATTTAGCGCAATGGACGGCGTCCAACATCCAGCTTGGTAAAAGTTAGCTGGGTGCGCCTACAACTTATCGAGATAAGAGGAAACTGCAACCGTATGGCAATGTCGGCATGTAATGATCCAATCTCTATTCCTGTGGGTGTCAGGAACTACAAGAAAATCCTCATTGTTGAAGATGATCCGGATATTCAGCAGCTCGTCGCATTCTATTTAGAAAAAGAGAGGTTTCGTGTTGTTTCGGCACTAAACGGGATCGATGCCCTCAAACAAGTTAAGGCGCATAAGCCTGACCTGGTGATCCTTGATCTGATGTTACCCGATTTAGGCGGGCTCGAAGTCTGTAAGAAGTTGAGGTCCGAGCTCGATACCACAATGCTGCCAATCCTGATGGTGACGGCCAAAGTCGAAGAATCAGACACGATCGTCGGGCTTGAACTAGGCGCTGATGATTATGTGCCCAAGCCGTTCAGCCCAAAGGCGTTAGTATCCCGCGTGAAGGCCTTACTGCGTCGGGGTGAGCGCTCCCCTTCTATTGGACTTGATGATCACTACCGCTATGGTCAGCTTAAGATGAATGTGGCACGGCATGAGGTCATCCTCGGTACAGAAGAGGTGTCCCTGACGTCCAAGGAATTCGCCCTCCTGGAGCACCTCCTTCGAAATCCTGGTCGTGTATTGACACGAGACGTTTTGCACAATGCCGTATGGGGCTATGATTATCACGGTACGACCAGAACGGTCGACGTGCATGTCTGCAGGGTAAAACAGAAACTTCCCCTCCTCGAAGAGGCCATCATATGCGTGCAATCAATGGGATACAAACTGAAGGATTTTGACGAATAAGGCAGATCTCAATCCGGTTAGTGCCTTATAGTGATAGCTCGGACGATGTACATACAACTAAATTAAAATATCTAGGAGATTCGTGGCTACGCCGTGGCACGTGCGTCATCGACTGGACGGCCGCGCTCACACCACCGGAGCGGTCTCATCACTGTACCGACGATGCCGATGGCAATCATGCCCAATAAAAGGCTACTGACACAACGAAAGCAACGTCACTTGAGAAGTGAGCGATCATGATCGTCGACCTCCTTCCTTATGCCCGGTAAGGCATTCTGCCGCGCGTGCGTCATCATCGCATTTCCGACTCGTTCGTATCGTGTGAACTTTGACCGCTATTCCCGAAATGTTACGACTCAGTCGCGGTTCCGTAACATCCGCGTAACCAAGGCGCCCTATAAGAAAGAGGACGGGGTTGTGAAGACGGATTTGGAAGGACGGGCGAGGCAGAGCAGAACCAGGCGCTTCTGGCAAACCTACACTGATAGCTTGCGTGCCGGCCAGTCTTCAGGTCGAGACCGCATGAAGGGGAGCAATGTTATGTATGGATCCTGGAAAATGAAGCGCTCGCACCGACGAAGAGTGCACAATGCGAAAAGACGACACTTCCGCTGGGAGGTGTTGGGCCTACCAAAGCCGGTGGAGACCTCGATCACAACGCCAATCGAGGATGTGCGGCGTCAAATCATCACAGCCTCAAGCTATGGCTTGAGTCCTGAGACCGTCGCCCGTGCTCGGACGAAGGGCGCATCCCGTCAATCAGTGCCCAAAGAAATGGTATCCCATAGAACGCGCGGGGCCCGCTCATAGCAAGCGGTGCGAGGTGAGGTCGCCAATGCCCGACTACACGAAACGCTGGATCGAGTTGAGACGCCGGGAGCAGCAGGCTGATGGCTCCTGGGGCTGTCGCTACGTCATTTTTGAGTGTGGATCACGCGGGTGGAGGTGCAAAAAAGGGAGCGCCGACGGCACCTTCAAAACCCCCGAGGAAGCAGCCGCAGCGGCGTTGACACAGGCGCAGCGGATCATTGATTCGCTGCAACCCTCTGCCTCCCGTCTGTCGTAGGGCGATCAGGACCTCGTCACCGCAAGGAGAAGACGACCTTCTAAGGAGGGTGCCA
>CAZPNQ010000003.1:0-111820 GCA_964587955.1 uncultured Nitrospira sp. | reverse complement strand
CGATGACCACCGCCCCCGCCCCCTCGCTGTACGCCCGGGTATCGCCACTCAGGTTGGAAATGGTGGGAGGCGTCTCACCGGCCAGCAGGCCAACCCAATCCATCTGCAATTCGTCGGTCACAACGAGCTGCGTCTCAATGGCACCGATCTTCGTTTCCAGCACCCAGTCGCCGCCCAATCCAGCGAAGCCGGTGGCGTCCGTGCTCGCTGCGACGTCGGCGCCGGTCAACTGACTCAGCAACGTGGCCGCCTCTTGCCCATCCTGGCCTCCGGCGAAATCGCATCCATACACGAGAATGTCGGACTGCTCCGACAAGGCTTCCCGGATCGTGGCCAGCTCGTCGACATACTCCCCATGCATAGACTCAGCTGTGAGCGCGCCGGTGCCCAGCTGCAATTCACCGGAACTGCCGTGCGAGATGAGATGGATGGCATCGATGCCGGTGCGCCCAGCCAGCGACTGCGCGATTTGTTCTATTCCATCTTGTGTCGCATCGAGCACGATGACTTCCACATTGGGCCCAATACCGGTTAACAGGGTTTTATAATCCGGGACTGTGGGATCAACGAAAACCACCTCGGTTGTGGTCTCGCCCGGATGATAGGTCGCTATCGCTTGGAGGAGGTCCTGCGATTCATTCTGCTCGGCAGTCTGGTCGGCCGTAGCGGCATCTCCTGAAACTGCTGCCTCAGCTTGCTCCTGCGCAACCTGTTCGGTCTGCACTTCCGCTGCCGTGGCAACGGCGGCCGCATCGAACATCAGCCGAGGTTCGAGCGAGAGAAGCGAGTGTTTTTTGCCCGGTTTCTTGGCGGCTTTCCGAGCCGGCTCGGGCGATCTGTCCGTTGAGGTCGGTTTTGGTTTCCTTCTCAAAAACATATCCACTCCTTGAGTAATTGAGATGACGCGCCACGTCTTCATCGGTTGGATGACACCAATGCTGAAGCGCCTAGGTCCGGCAATTAATTCCGGTTCGGCAAGAACTGGCGCTAATGGAAGGGAACCGGCCTGAAGTGCTTGTATCGGTGGCAGGAGCGGCCGACTGGGTAGACAGTTGTTCCGTCTCTGTGGTGTTGGACCGACCTCCACGACACCAGATCTGGGTCCGAGGCCGGTTCAGCCGGCTGTCTAGAATCCGCTTTCTCTGATTAGTATTGCCACGGTGTGATCCCACACACGTTTTGCCAGGCTGGATGGCCGCCCCTCGATTCGGACGTGACCGGGAACGGCTTGATCGCCATCCCAGAATGCAGCGAGAGGCCTTAATCGGACTCGATACACGGAGACCTCCGCCTTGAGTTTGCCCTTGGCGTCTTTCCGTACGGCCACATCGCCCCCGAAAATCGAGGCCAAGTACGGTGTGGAGAATTCTCGCTGATCGACTTCGTCGATCTCGGTGACTTCAGCCTCTAGAGATGATCTCGTTAAATCGTCAGGGATAAATCGCCCTACTTGTCCAACGGCGATGTACGTCAGTTCATCGACAGAAACGAGACTGTCGATGCCAGTGTGACCGGCATCGACAAGATAGGCAACGGGAAGCTTCTGATCGATCCATCGGCCTGGTAGAAGAGAGTCCGCACGATCCCGTATGATTCCCGCCATAGGAGCTTTGAGAGTCAGATTATCTTGCTTGGATTCGAGTCCGGCCAATTCGGCCAACCCTGCCTTCAACGATTCGGCGATCACTTGCCGCTGCGCGCGATCCTGATCATAACTCGCCTGGCGGCCGAGCCGATAATCCCACATTGCCACTTTGGTTTCCGTCAGTCGCACTTCCTTCTCCAGCGAAGGATTCTCCAGCACCATGATCTGTTCTCCCGCTGTGACACGTTGCCCGTCTTTGATCAACACCTGGCTGATCCGCCCCGGTGTCGGCGCATAGATCGTGGTGTAGGAAGCTGTCTGAAGAACTGCGGGAGCGGAGATGCTCGTGCGGAGAGGAAGAAACACGAGCAAAACCAGGATGGCCATGACAACCGCCGTGGCCCAGGCTCTCGATGAAGCCGCATAGAAGGCGCGGTTGGTCCACCAACCGAAGATCTCACGAACGACGGGGAGAGCGATGAACCAGGCGATCTCGACCACAAACAGGATGATGCCCAGCATTTTGAAGAAATAGTGATACACCATCACAGCGATGCCGGTGAAGAGGATCAGGCGATAAAGCCAGGTCGCCCAGGCATAGGCAACGAAGGTCCGGCGTAGAGTTGCTGAGGTTGTCTCCGGGGGCAACGCGAAGCGCCCGAACAGAAACCTACGCAGTTGCCACTGTCCGAACGCGAAGGCTCGATCCTGTAGGTTCGGAATACCCAAACCGTCTGCGAGCAGATAATAGCCGTCGAATCGCATGAGCGGGTTCAAATTTACTGCAAGGCTCATGATCAGACTGGTCGTCGCCACGATGAACGCAATGCTCCTGGCTGTACCGTCCGGCAGAAACCCCCAGGCAAACAATGCCATCGATGCGAGTCCTAATTCCGCAATCACGCCACCCGCGGCAATCAAGAGACGTTTCCGCTTCGACGTCAGCCGATAGGAATCCGACACGTCCGAATAAAAAACCGGCATCATGACCATGACGGCGACGCCCATCGTCGGAACTCGGCAGCCGAATCGCGTGGCGGTGTAGGCATGCCCCAGCTCATGGACAATCTTCACTGCGCCGAGGGACAGGGTATAGAGGACGGCCCCGCGCCAACTGAAAAAGTAGAGAAAGGTCGAGGCAAAGGCGTCCCATTGGCGACCGACGAGGATGAGGCCGGTCAGGCCGATCACGCCGAACGTCCATCCGGCAACCGCCGTGTAGAGTGGCGCAACGAACGGGAGCGTCGCCTTCAGAAAGTTGTGGGGGTGCACCAGAGGGATTTTGATGAACAGGTAGTGATGGACGAGCCACATCAGCCAATTCTGTTCGCCGGCCTGGGCTTGGGTCTGGTAATCCGTGTGCTTGCCGCTGGGAGACCGCTCGGTCAAATTGTTCGCATACAGAAACCTCACTAAGTCTTCCACATCCTCGACGGTCATTTGACAAGTCGTCTCACGCGTCATCACTGCGTGAAGTTTCTCGATCGTTCCGACATTCCAGCGCTGGATCATCTGATAGACCGCCCACTCGATCTGGAAATACCGGTTGCGAAGGGGATCGACAATGGTCCAAGTTGGTACACCATCGGGCGTCGGGGTGCCGCGATTGAACTGAAGGTTTGTGCGAAGCGGTGGGAGCTTACGTTCCTGAGGCTTGGTGCCCGGCAATTCCGGCGTCAACATGATCTACCAACCCACCCATTGTCGAATGGCAGTCAATGGACGCCGTAACAACAGATACGCGAGGGGTCCTTCTTCACCATAGACTTTTGCCGTGCCTTGCCAACCGATGCGGACACGAGGATCCGGTTGGGCCAGTCGCGCCGTGACACGGTACGCCAAGACATCTCCCGGAAGAACCTCGGCATGGTAACTTGTGTGGATGACGGTTGCCGCAAAGGATTCCAATGGAAGGGCGTTGAAAAACACAACCGCTTCCGCGCCCTCTTTGAGCACGATTGCGTCGGTCACCGGCAAGTCAATCCGCAGTTCGATCTGCTTTGGGTCTGCAATCTCCATGAGGCGCTCACCGACGGTCACCGGGCGGCCGACCCAATCGGATTTATCTGAATAGAGCAGCAGGCCCGATGTCGCCGCCTTGACTTCGACTTGATCGAGCATTTCCTTCGCATAGTCGAGTTCCGTCTGGCGCAAATCCACCTCCACTGCTTTCAGAGGAGCATCGGCCTTGCGCAGCGGATTGCCGAAACCGGCTTGGACGGCCTGGCTATGATCGGCTTTGGCGACGGCGAGTTGCTTCTCCGCGATGCGGTATTGATTGCGAAGATTGGTATCTTCATACCGGAACAACGGGGCGTTCGGTGGCACCATTTGGTTCGGTTGCACCAGCACATCCGAGACGACGCCGTCCATCGGTGCGCTGACCACCGTCGGATCTTTCGGCGTGATTTTGACCGGCGCCACGGCGGAAATCCGGATCGGTAAACACAGCACGGCGAGCGCGGCAACCGGCAGAAGCCACCAGGCCGGCTTCCTGATCTTCGCCGACCAGCTGTGCTCCTTTTTTGACAGGGCCTTCCACGCATACGCATAACTGCCTGCGAGCCGATGAACGATTGCCACATCGTTTTCCTGCCAGGGGAAATCCCGTTCGAACCACCAGGCTCCGAGCACCGTTTCGTCCGGATGTTGCAACGGACACCAAAAGACATACCCCTTCACGAACTCCCGCCAGCCGCTGCGCAACGAATCGGGCAGCAGCTCTTCCGTCACGACCATCGGCTGCTCACCGTGGCCCGGCGTCCGTGACAGAGCGAGCCCTACCTGCTCGAGCCACACGATCATCGGAGCATCGCGGTCAACGACGGCAATGCTCGACGCATTGAGCACGCGATACGCATCCTTGGCCGGGCTTGAGGGGCTGAGCAAGAACGCCTGGTCGTACGGGATCAGGCGCCTCGTCTCGTTGACGGAGAGAAACTGAAGTTCTTGGATTGTCTTGGCCGCACGGATTTGCCCTTCCAGATGGGTCAGGGCCGCCAGATGGATCAGCGTTGGGAGCTGTTGTGCAGTCGGTTCGACTGTCGTAGCCATGTCTATGGGTGCTCCGAGAATTGTGCGGACCCGCTCATACCGGCCAAGATCTCCGGCGGCAATTTTTCGAACACTGCGGTCACTTTGATTGTCTGGCTCGCCGAATCGACTGAGGCACCGATTTCCCTGACCCTTGCCGGATAACTTCTCCGGGTTTCATCCACAACGAAGGTAAACGACGACTTGCGCCGGAGCCAGGACAAGGAAGAAGAAGGCAGGACGAGCTCGATCTCAAGGGTGCTGTCGTCCAGCAAACTGATCAATTTGTCGTTGGGGAATACGTTCTCATGCTCGTTGACCATGACGCTGATCACACGGCCACCAAAGGGAGCGGCGATTTGGCACCCTTTTACGTTGACCTCGGCAACCCGAATGGCGGCTAGTGTTTTCTTGGTCTCCGCCTCTGACGTTTCCAGGTCGAGTTCGCTCACAGCATTGAGCTTGCCGAGCTCGACGTTATTTCTATAGACTTTGTCTTTTACGTCATGCTCCGCGATGGCGACCGCCAATTCCGCGCGATACTTGTCACAATCAAGTTGGACCAGCGTGTGCCCCTTTTCGAAGCGCTGGCCTTCCTTGTATGGAAGCTGGCTGACGCGGCCTTGGACTTGAGCATAGAGAAGCGCCTGTGCTGCCGCCTTCACGATTCCACGAGCCACACCGGAATCCGGCCTTGTGACATGCACCGGTCGATCTCCCTTGGACCAACCTGTCGCAGGAACACTCGCCGCTATGACGGCGAAAAGCCCCACCACGCTATTGAGCCGCCGGTATCGCATGGGCTTCCGATCTCCTTTCCGCTTCCGACATAGTGAACCCACTGGATTGCCAGTATCGCCTGATCGAATCGGCCAATTGAGCCACGTTTTGTTCGCCCAAGCTGGCGGGAACGGCCTCTTCTCCCAGAGAAGCCATCAAGGTGGCATAAGCCGATTCGAGTCCCGATCGGGCGGCATCCAACCGTACATCCGCCGCGACATGGTTGACTCGTTCTCGGATCAACAAAAGATCATTCGTCCTTTGTGTCAGCCATAGATTATTGGTGTGCTCCGCGATCGCGGCCTGCGCTTGCTGGTAATTCAAGGCGTCCTTGTATTCTTCCTTGGCATGAACGAACTGAGTCGCGCCGACATGCACCTCCGTCAGGATGGATAAGCTCAACGCCAAACTTTGGGCATCCAACATTTGCCCATGCGCTTCGATCGCTTTGAGCTTGGCCGGTGTTCGAAATACCGACAGCAGGTTCCAACTCACTTGGGCGGCATAAGTCAGCCAGTTCTGGTAGAAGAGTAAGCTGTTGCTGTTATAGTATCCGCCGAACGAAACCTTGAGGCTGGGAAAGAGCTCCAAGAATACCGCCTTTACTTCTCTGGCATTGATTCGCTTCTTATAGTCAATCGCTCGCAGCTCAGGTCTGAGTAGGAGCGCCTGTTCTTCCATCTTCTGACTATCCATGTTGATCACCGGCACCGAGGTTTCGCTCGGTGGTATGACCAGATCAAACTGAGCTCCGGGCGGCACGCCCATCATCGAAGCCAGTTGCGTCTTCGCCGTACTGAGCTCACGAAAGAGCCGTCGAACTTCCCGCTGTATATTGAGCAGATCCCGTTGATAGTTGAGAGGAGTCAGCGGAGCCTGCAGCTTTCGGTCGACGATGAGCTGGGCGCTCTCCAATGCCTTGGTGACCGATTCATTCAAAAACTGGATCCGCGGGAGGACGCGTTCCGCACTCACGGCCCGCCAATATGCGCTTCGAACTTCCTGTACGAGCCGAACGGCGATGCGCCGCTTTTCCTCCTCCGCTATCATCACGTTGTCGGCGGCCTGCTGAGCCCGCACGAACGACAACCCGAAGTCCAGGACGTCCCAACTCAAGGCGAGATTGCCGTACGTAACGTTCTTTTCCGATGAAGTGAACGGTTCAACCGCTTGGCGTCCGGTGATGATCGATTGCCCGACACCACCGCTGAAGCTATTGCGCCCATCGAAACCGGCGTTTGCGGAGACTTGGGGAAGCAAGGAATAGTGCGCGATATTGAGCTGCTGATGCGCCAATTGAATTTGCATCGTTTTGATCTTCGCATCCAGGTTGTACTTCATAGCGCGCGCGGTGGCTTCGTAGAGGTCGATCGGCCCGGCAATCGGTTCCTCAATCGAGAAAATAGTTTGAAAATCCTTCACCGCCCGAGCCTTCACCTCTTCCTTGTTCAAAGCATGCGGTTTGACAAGACAGCCGGTTAAGGAAACCAGAGCTATCGAAACAACGATAGTCCGCAACATTGTGCGCGCTCGATATCGGGCAAATCGGAGAGGACTTATCGCTGCCATAACGGATCTCGCCCTCCAAGAAGTTCTCCGGTAACGCTATCGGCTGAGTTGAGGAAGAACTTGAATCAATGGGAGTGAACTGAGCCGAACTATGCTGAGATCGGCAAGGAACGTTGCCAAGCTGCAGGGGCGTGTGATTCGAGAAACTGATCTGAGGATTATGCGGGCATCGCTCTTACTCTTCTTTCCCTCTCTCGTGAGACCTCTGAATTCCAAGCGTTTGTGAGGGCCACAACGATCCCACGAGCATGCCGGCTCCTGCCATCACAAATCCGACGAGCTGCGGTGGCCAAACATCAGTCGGCTGGCTGACCAGCTCTAACGCCAGCCAACTCGTGAGCCCGGCGACGATGGCCCACAGCGCACCCTGTGTCGTCGCCCTTTTCCAGTACAGTCCCGCAAACAACGGGAAAAAGGCCGCCACCAGGGTAACCTTGTACGTGTTCACCACCAGCTTGTAGATCGATGCGTCCGACCACAGCGCAAGAACCAATACCACCGAGGCAAATCCCACGAGGACTACCCGCATGAGGCGCAGAAATTCAGAATCGTCCAAGCGTGGAAGCATCGGCCTGATGACGTTCTCGCTTAGAGCCACCGACGGCGCGAGCAAGGTCGCGCTTGAACAACTCATCACTGCGGAAAGAACGGCCCCGAAGAAAATGACCTGTGCCGCGATCGGAGTATGTTGCAGCACCAGCGTCGGCAAGACCAGCTGCGAATCCTGCTCCAACAATGCTCCGAATTTGGCGGGATCAATCAAGGTTGCGGCGTACGCGAGGAACATCGGTACAAAACAGAAGGCGAAATAAAGCACCGCGCCCATCAGCGAGCCCCGCACAGCTGTCTGTTCGTCCTTTGCCGACGTAATCCGTTGAAACACGTCCTGTTGGGGGATGGAGCCAAGCATCATCGTCATCCAAGCCCCCACAAATGGAATCCACGCCGCCATCGTGGCCGGTGGGAACAAGTCGAGTTTGCCCGCCTCGGCTGCGTGGGTGACGACCGTGCTCATGCCACCCGCCAGATCCCCGACGATGGACGCAATATACAAAAGCCCACCCACGATCACGGAGATTTGCACAAAATCGAGTACCGCCACAGAGAACATGCCGCCGAACGTCGTATACGTCAGAACAATGACTGCACCGATCACGATTCCGACCGGCTGGCTGATACTGCCCTCCGTCACGACATTGAGGACCAACCCCAGCACTTTGAATTGGGCTGCAACCCAACCCAAGTACGACCCGACAATGCACAGCGTGCACAACACTTCTACGGTACGGTCGTAGCGATACCGATAGTAATCTCCCACCGTAAGCATATTGAGTCGGTACAGGCGTGGAGCAAAAAACAGTCCGGCGAGGATCAAACACATACTGGACCCGAATGGGTCGGCGACAACCCCACGAAGCCCTTCTTTGACGAAGGTAGCCGAGATGCCCAATACCGCTTCGGCACCGAACCAGGTTGCAAATACGGTCGCCGCCACAACGGCCAAGGGCAAGCGCCTGCCGGCGACGGCAAAGTCCTTGGAGTTCTGTACACGTGTGGCGGCGAAAAGTCCGATGCCGACAGAAAGGAGAAGATAGAGGATAACGAACCAGAAGACCACGCGCGCAGGATAATGCCATCCTGGCTTGCAATCAATCGATATTCACGAAACCGTTCGGCAGGGAGGCGGATTGTTCGTACATGTCGGTGGTTTCAGGAGCGAGACGTTCATCTTAAGAACCGCGAAAGGCGCGGCACACGAGTAATTCACTGAGGCAGTGGAAGCAGGTCTAAAGTCAGCGATGCAAAAAAATCGGACTCGAAGAGGAAGGACGCAGAAGGTGGCGCGCGATGGCGTGGTCGCTATCCTCGCCAGTTTCGAGATCACTGGTTATATAACCCGATGAGGCACTGATGCTGTGTTTTATCCCTGACAATACAAACGCTACAACTCAAAACGCCCAGTATCGAGATGCTCCGAATACCAAGCGGCACCCGACGAGAAAAAGTTCCCCCTGTGACTCAACAGGTATTATTTTCGTCCATTGCACTTCATACAAATTCACAGAGTATTCCCATCGAGTCTCAGCAACATGGAGTTCCAGCAGTTGCCGTTTTCGAGGTAGACTGCCCATTAACAGGAGGATTCCATGCTCACTCCTATTGATGCAGTAGACCTGTCCCTGTTCTATGGTCACTCGTTTTCCATCGAGCGACTCGCATAAGCTGTAGGCACACACCTTTTGTTCATTGATACGCGCCTCTTGTCGTCGCGAAGGAAATGAAACCTCCACCACTTCTTCATGGGTACCTACCACCGCGGCATCAGTTTTTAGATTCTCCACGCGGTATGCATGCGATTCATAGACGACTTCCTTTGTGCCAATATTCATCATGCCTCCAATGATCAATCCAACAATACCCTCACCGAGAAGGCAAACGCCATGCCTCACAGAGCGCCAATGGGAGTACGTGGATTCCCTAGCAAATCCTTCTTAACTTCCCTTTAAGGAATGTATCGAAACTACACAGCGAAGGGATATGGATTCATCACTCCGATGTATTGTGCTCATAACTTGTTTATTCTCAATACAATTATCACGTGAATGATAAATCATACATAGTGAAAGGGGTTGTCCTTCACCGGAAGGTAGGCCCTAAGGAGGCGTTACATAACTGACCGACATATCACGTATTTGACTTCACCTAAGATAAATCAGGTATGCGAGAAAGAACTTTACATGTAGGTTATCGAAAGGCAACCGCAGGGCTTCATCGCATCAGCTTAGCTTCTCCACCCGAAGACCGAGCAAGCGAATGAGTTTTCTGTGTGGATTTTCACGCCGATCGAGAAAGGGCAGCATGAGCTTCATGGCCTCCCTGCCCAAGTCTGATTGGCTATCGGTCGCCATTGGCAGGGTGCGGGCTCGTGACTTGGTCACGAAATCCGCAAATCGAACAGTCAGCACGACGGTTCGAAACGAATGAAACCCTTCATGACGCAGTCGATCGATGACTCCTCGAACAAGTCCGTCGAGTTGATTGAGGAGCATCTGACTATCGAGCGTATCGGATTCAAAGGTCTCCTGCTCACCGATGGATTTTGGCTCTAAATATTCCTGAACCGGTGAATCATCTCGTGCGCGAACCTTCTCATAGAGATCCACGCCGCGTTTCCCCAACAGGGTTTCGAGCTGATGGATGGTCAGTGCCTTCATATCCGCGATGATTTTTATGCCCTTGGCCTTAAGGATATCTTCCGTTTTGGGTCCGATACCGGGCATGACTCTGATCGTGAGTGGGGCGAGAAATGCTTCAGCCCCCTCTTCGCGGACGACCGTGAGCCCGTTAGGCTTTCGCCATCCTGACGCAATTTTGGCGGTCAATTTATTCGGCCCGATACCGATTGAGGCCGTCAGCTGTTCCTCCGAATAGATTTCCCCTTTCAGAAGACACCCTATGCGTTCTGCTTCTTCATACGATCCGGTCCAACTCATGTCACCGTACACTTCGTCTATACTGGCCTGTTCCACGTGAGAGATGAAGCGCCGTACGATCCGCATCACGTTCTCCGAAACCCGTGCATACTTTTGCATGTCGACTGAGACAAAGGTCGCCGGCGGCTTCCCTGCCCGGCGAGCCGCCTCGGACAAGCGCCACGCAGTGGAAATCGGCGTCGCCGAGTGAATTCCGTACGCGCGCGCCAAATAGTTCGACGTGGAGGCTACCCCGCGGCCTTTTCCGCCCAGGGGATCTGCGCCAACCACGAGGGGGACCCCCCGAAAAGCTGGAGTGTCTCGCTCTTCGATGGCCGCGTAAAACGCATCCATATCTAAGTGAGCAATAATTCGAGACACTTTACCTCCGAACGTGGCACTGGATATCACCACGGCACGAATGAGACTCACGAATCATAGGGAATTCTATTGTTTTCACCGTAGCTTTTCGTTCCAAGAGTGACGTAGAATTGCCCCCGGTTGGAACCATTACACAATCGTTGCTCACAAGCCAACGATGTTAACGAAAGGAGGCAGTTCGTGGGCTTTCGTTGGTTCAATATTATAGGTTTTCTGATGTTGCTCTGTGCGCTGTTCCTCAATGAGGTCGTGTACTTGAACGTGTGGTACGACTCCAACCTCTCCGTAATTGTCCCGGCTATCCTATATCTCAGTATCGGACTTTGGCTATCACTGTGGGGAGGGCCACGTCGTCAGGACGCATGATGGCCGTTCGCCCACTGACCATTTTCATGTCTAGGATCAAGTGTGACGTAGAGCGTCGCCCCGGCTGGAGAAGACAATCCGTTTCAGGGTTCATTGGAAGCACGGTAAAGGCCATCACTAGAAAGGAGACAATCCATGGGTATGAGTTTCATTAATTGGATTGGATTCAGTATGTTGCTGCTGGCGGTCCTTCTCAATGAGGCATTCCTTGGGATAAACGCTTGGTACGACCTCAACATGATGGCGGTTCTTGTGGGTGTCGTGTGGCTGGTCGTTGCAGCTGCATTATCAATTTGGCCAAGCCCACACGATCAGAGAGCCTGATCGATAGTTTTTCCGTGAATGCCAAGGATCAAGCGCAGAGGTCGGGTGTGTCCTCTGCGCTTTCTCCGTGAGTCTCGCCGCTTTATACATACATATTGAATGATTCATTAAATTCCTTCCCCGCCAAGAAAACAGTCATAGATATGATCATTCACCAGCCCGGCTGCCTGCATATAGGCATACACGATCGTACTACCCGCAAATCTGAAGCCTCGTTTTTTCAAGTCTTTGGATAACGCATCGCTTTCGGCTGTCATTGCCGGAACCTGACTCAGATTGTTCCAACGATTGGGTTTCGGCTTCCCACCGACAAATCGCCAGACATACCGGTCGAATGATCCAAACTCCTTCCGCACCGCGAGAAATGCTTGCGCATTCGTGACAGCCGCTTCGATCTTCAATCGATTGCGGATAATCCCGACGTCCTTCATCAACGCAGCCTTCCTCCGCGATGTAAGCCTGGCGACTGCAGCAGGATCAAATCCCGCAAAGGCTTTGCGATATCCTTCGCGACGAAGCAGGATCGTCTCCCATGTCAAACCGGCCTGAGCTCCTTCGAGTAAAAGCATCTCGAAATGTTTGCGATCGTCATGCACCGGGACACCCCATTCCTCATCATGGTACCGAATGAGATGCGGTTTCAGGCCGACCCAACCGCATCGAGTCTTCCTGTCAGTTGCGCTCATCGCCTCCCCTCCTGGATCGATCGGAACACAGGGCAAGATTGTAGAATCGGTCCGGACGGAAGTACAACTGAGATGAAGGGTCACGCACGCTGGTTCTTGAACAGTTCAGTTACGGTTTGAATCGTGTCGGCTTGAATGGCTGTCTTGTCGGTTCGGTGCCGCTTCACTCTGGCAAAGCGGAGCGCGAGACCGGCCGGATAGCGGGTGGAGTCTTGGATATCACTGAATGCGATCTCGACGACCAATTCGGGTCGCACAAAGATGGTCGTCGAGTTGCGGTTCGTCTCAAGAGAAAGCAATTTCTCCGTCTGCCAGCGCAGCATGTCATCGGTCAATCCCTTGAATGTCTTGCCGAGCATGATGAATTGACCGCTCTCGGGATCTCGCGCCCCTAAATGGAGGTTGGACAGCCAACCTTCCCGGCGGCCGTTGCCCCATTCTGCGGCTAGGATCACCAAATCAAGCGTCGTGGCTTCTTTTAGCTTCAACCAATGAAATCCGCGCTGCCCCGCGCTATAGAGAGCATTCAACGATTTCGCCATGACTCCTTCATGACCGGCCGCCAACGCTGCCTGAAGAAACGCCCGCGCCTCATCCGGAACGCGTGTCTGTATTTGTGGGACTTTTGCGGAAGGAGCCACTTCGTTCAGGACTCTGATGCGATCTCGATACGGTTGAACGATCAATGGCGTACCGTCGAGATACAGTGCATCGAACATGTAAGGCGAAAGAGGAATGTCTTTCTGAATAGTCGCCACATCCTTCTGCCGGCCAAAGCGCCGCATCGTGACCTGGAACGGATGAGGCCGGCCATCCGATCGCAAACCCAGCACTTCTCCGTCCAGCACCATCTCTCGAACCGGCAATTGTCTTGCCCACTCGACGATCTCGGGCAATCGCTGCGTCACGTCTTGAAGTTGACGCGTGAAGATTTTGACTTCATCGCCGCCTTTGTGCACTTGAATACGGGCGCCGTCCAGTTTGTATTCCCAGGCTGCCTCCTCCAGGCGGCTCAACGCCTCTGCCACGTCCTCAGCGCTGTTCGCCAACATCGGTGCAATGGGTGTAAATAACTTCAGTGAAAATCGGCCGACCCCAATAGCCCCCTCTTCCAAAGCGGCGCGCGCCAACGCACCGATGCTGGGGGCAAACATTGACGCTTGGCGGATATCGGATGAAGGAAGATGAGCCGCGCCGGCAATAGCCTCGAGCAGGAGACCTTCCAAAGCACCCTGCCTCATCTCGCCGATTAAGAGTTGCGAGAGAAAGCGCCGCTCATCTGGTGCCGCCCGGCTGAATAGCCGGCGGAGCTCAGCAGCTCGTCGCTCTGTCGAGCCGGCGCCCTGCTCACCGGCCAGACGGCTGATCGCATCGTCCAGGTCTTGTAACGTCAGCGGTTCCTTTGTGGATTCACCGACCGTCAATGTCTTTTGAATGAGGCTCCAGCCGATGCCGATTTTGCCTTGAGGAAGCGATCCGCTAAGGTAAACCGCCGCCAGCTCGATCTCGCGTGCGCAGGCAAGAAGTAGCGCGTCGGCCAAGAGTCGCACTTTTTCGGATTTCTTAGTCGTCTTACGGACTTGAGTGACCGTATCGACAAGCTGGACAAGCCGCATGTCTCATTATAATCCACCACAGCATCGGGAAGGACCGGCTTACGTCCGCAAAGAATTGTGGAAGCACGGTTGAGCATCGAGAATTTGGATATTGATCTGCTACGTAGAAATCCACTACGATTCTCATTGATATCCAGCCGGCACTCACATATTCGGCTTTCACCAACTCCACCCCTAACAAACGGAGGAAGTCATGGCAGCTAAACCGTATAAACAGCTTGGATGTCTCGACGTTGACGCCAGTGTCGGATGCGGCTTTCAAGTCAGAGCCGAGACCGAGGCGGAACTGATGCAGCTCGTCGCGACCCATGCCAAGCAGTGTCATAAGCTCGATTCGATTCCGCCTGAAATGGCTGCCAAGGTAAAGTCAGCCATCAAGACTGTGACGGTCACGGTCTAGCATCGGGAAAGCTTTTTGTGTCTCAACTCCAACTCGTGGTCTAAGGAGGACGTATGGGCAGGAAATCATTGCTCACACTTGCCGTTCTGCTGCTACTGAGTACCAACGGCTGCAGTTACTTGTTTTATCCACATGCAAAGGAATTTACTGAAAAGGCAAAAGGAACAACGGGTGTCGAAACCCTCATCAATCTGACCAATATGGCGGAAGCTACGGCCAATTCCGCTAAGGGAGGCAAGGGAGTCGATCAGCTCTTCGACGATCTGCACAATCAGTTTCATGCCATCGACAATACCATCTGCGACGTCGAGAAATCGGTGGAAGCACAGCCTGCCTATGCCCTAGCCGTGACACACAACAAAGAACTCAAGACGATTTTCAAACGGCTATGGAAATTCAAGAACGATCAGCCGCAGCGCGATCAACACTTGGACCTCTTTGTGTCCGAACTCCAAGAAATGCGCCAAACGTTACAAACCTTACGGTAGACCTCATGACATTACCATCGCCCGAACAAGTCATTAGCAGTCAGCGTCAGGATTGGAACCGCGTTGCCGGCGGCTGGGAGAAGTGGGATCGTTTCTTTGACGAACAGATGGCATTCCTAAACCACCGGCTCGTGGCCGATGCAAGGGTGCACAGCGGTCTTCGCGTGTTGGATCTCGGATCAGGCACGGGTTATCCGGCGCTCCTCGCCGCCCAGGCAGTCGGAGCCAACGGCAGCGTAGTGGGTATCGATCTCGCCGAACACATGCTGGCTGTCGCAGAGAAAAAGGCAGCGCGATTGGGCTTGCAAAACGTGACGTTCAAGGTCGGTGATGTGAGCACTCTCCCGTTCGAGGCCGCTTCCTTCGACGCCGTCACCAGCCGTTTTTGTCTCATGTTTCTCCCGGACATTCCCAAAGCTGCGGCTGAAATTACACGAGTCTTGAAACCTGGAGGTTGGGTCGCGGTAGCCGTCTGGTCCGCTCCGGAAAAGAATCCCTCAATCGGCCTCTCACTAACGGCCGTGAAGCAGGTCATCGACCTGCCGCCGACGGATCCGATGGCACCAGGTATCTTCCGTCTCGCTAAGCCCGGCGATTTTGCCGGCATGTTAGAGAGTGCCGGTCTGACAAACATCACGGACCAGGAATTTCTCGGAGAGTGGTCCTACAGCTCACCCGATGAGTATTATACGAGCCTGATGGAAATCGCCGCGCCGATTCAAAATCTCATGGCGACGCTGTCGGAGACGCAACGGCTAGAGGTGAAACGCCTTATCATCACAGCAGCTTCGCAGTTCCAGCGCGGCGCTCGCGTCACCTTCCCGTTCACCGTACGAATGGTTGCCGGACGGAAGCCCGGATAATGAATGTCAG
Source organism: uncultured Nitrospira sp. (assembly GCA_964587955.1). Taxonomy (GTDB): domain Bacteria; phylum Nitrospirota; class Nitrospiria; order Nitrospirales; family Nitrospiraceae; genus Nitrospira_D. The sequence goes on along the minus strand of CAZPNQ010000003.1, from coordinate 96,246 downwards.
GAAAGCTCGACGGCTTCAAGGACTTCATCCTGGATCAGCTGACAGAGCTGCCCGGAGTGACCGCACGTGCGATGTTCGGCGGCTACGGTCTTTATCAGAGAGCCAGGTTTTTCGGCATCATTCATAAAGGACATCTCTACTTCAAGGTGAGTGCGACCACCGTCCCGAATTACGAGAAGCATGGCATGAAACCGTTTCGCCCCAATGCCAAGCAGACACTCACATCATTTTACGAAGTACCGATTGACGTGATTGAAGATGTGGAAGCCTTGACCCAGTGGGCGGCAGAAGCAGCCGAGGAATGATTAGATTATGTCTCACGTTCTCTGGACCATCGGCCATTCGACCAAACCAATCGACGAGTTTCTCACACTCCTAAAGGCACATGGCATTCAGCTGCTTATCGACGTTCGTACCATTCCCCGTTCTCGCCACAATCCTCAATACAATACCGAAGCGCTTTCAAAGAGTTTGCGGCAGGAGGACTTGCTATACAAGCACACGCCGCAACTCGGCGGATTGCGTAAACCCAAGAAGGATTCCATCAACACTGGCTGGCGTAATGAAAGCTTTCTCGGCTACGCCGACTACATGCAGACGAATGAATTTCGAAGAGCTCTTGAGGAGCTGATGGTGGATGGCAGGAGCAGGACGACTGCAATGATGTGTGCGGAAGCAGTCTCCTGGCGATGTCATCGGTCCTTAATAGCCGATGCGTTAGTGACAAAAAACTGGGAAGTCCGACATATCATGTCGGAGACGAAAGCAGACCGGCATAAACTTACCTCATTCGCATCAGTGGAGAACGGCTTGGTGCATTACCCTAAACCAGCGGACAGTCCCGGCCTATTCCAATGAGCCCACCGTTACTTGGGATGTGGAATGATCGAGAAGAGAACGTACGCGTCGCCATCAATCTGAAAGTAAAACCGATAGTCATCATCCACTCGTGCCTGCCAGACGTCATTTGCCTCATCGTATTTCTTGGCCCGCAGCGATGTTGTTGGACAGAAGAAAAGCTAATGCTTATCGAACTTGGCTTGGTGTTCGTTTTGAAGCTTCTGACATTACCGAAGAAAGCGGCGCGTGAATGAAGCCGTCATGCTGTCGGCGTCTCGGAGCATGCACGGTCGCTTCAGCAGTGGGGAATGGACGTTTCACACGACCGCGCTTGACTTCGTTGAGGGCGAGGCTTTTCCATCTTATTACGCGCTCTTGAACTTGGTGAGTTTGGCAAACAGGATGGCGGAGAAGGGAAGAGCCAGTCCGATCAGCAATTGCACGATCAAGAGATCGCCCAGCTGACTATAGTCGGCCGGTGTCTGAAGAACACCGGTGGCTTGGACACGCACCTCGCGCGTCACGACGAACATCTCGTTGAGATACTTCGTGCCGAGCTGGCTGAATGACAGCGCGAGGTTGGTGAAGGACGCCATCACGGCAAAGAAGGTGGCTTTCAGGTTGGCTGGAGCGGAATTCGCGATCCATGCCAGCATCGGAATCATGGAGATGTGTACGAGGGGCGATTCCAACGCCGTATCGATCAAGGCAATGAACCTGGCATCAACGACTCCACCGGTCACCTTCGCTGTCCATTCGTGGAATCCGTAGTACATGCCCACGATCGGAAGAGAAAGTATAGTTCCGACGACGGTTAAAAATCCCACCACATACATGATCGAGCGTTCAGCCATGAAGCGCCGAAAGGCGAACATGCCCACCAAGGCGACCATGCCTCCGATCAAAGAGAGGACCGACAGGAACTGTTGATCGAACTTCAGGTCGTCGATCATCCACCACGTCGCGCCTGGGCCAGGTCCTGGAATCGCACGCAATGCGAAGATCACTGCCGCAGTGCCCACTAAGGTGAGCCGTTTATCAGGCTCCAGTTCTCGAACCAATCTCGACATCAAAAACAGCACGATGCTCATCGAACCGACGAACACCACTTCCTCCCGATATGGGAACCCGCCTAATCCGATCGTCAACGTGAAGAGGACAAAAGCTGAACTTCCTCCAAGAATCCACCAATTGGGTTTCGTCGGTTCGTTCTCCGCGTCACGGACATCCACCATGTGCCGGGCCTGCTCCGGCGAGAATCCTTCGCGAACGAGTCGCTGGGTCTGCCGACGCTTGAGCAACCATGCCAATCCGACTCCTGCCACGGAGACCACAGGGATCACCATGGCCATCAGGTAAATGTTTTCATATAGACTAGCGAGTTCGGACTGTGGCAGCCCTTCGGTCCCGCTGAAGACATACACGTTGATGAGCGCGACGAGGATTCCGCCTCCGACGATCGCCACACGTCCCAGTGTCTGCATAGTCGTGTGCATCAGCTTGCGCGTGTGATCATCGAATAGGTGACCCCGCTCATCGACACGGGGAACCGCTTCGACGGTCATAGCGTCTGCAACGGCGTCTTGAATGACATATCCAATAGGGGCCAGCAGAACGCTGAGCACATACCAGACTTCGGCCGGCAAGACGGCTGTCATCGCTTCGCGTTCGCCGATCAACAGGGCCATGATCCCAAGGCTGACAGTCAACAACCCTGCGCCCAACCCGACGAGCCAGCTCTTCCACCGCCACAAGAGATCGACCGTGTGGCCGATGGGCATCTTCAATGCCCAGGGAATCCCTGCCCAAAACCCAAGGGCGGCGAGAAATGCGGCGGAGAGGCCGAGATAATCCTTGACGAAAAAAGTCCCGACGATGCCCGTGAGACCGGAAATACCGTAGGCGACGTACACCATGAGCGGCGGGAGATACGACAACCGCATCTCTCGACCGAGAGAAAGGATATTGCGATCAATCCAGACGATCAGTGAATTCGGCATCGTGTAGTTAGTTGACTATGCCGATGGCGACTTGGATGGGAACGAAAGAGGCAACGATATCAAGAATCTTTTGATCCAACGATTCAATGAAAGAATCGGGTCTCACTCTCCACCATCCATCGTTTAAATCCTACGGGCTATCACCGACACTGTGGCATAAAAGATCGACCAAACCCCTGGGTCGTGTGCGCGTGCGACATAGTGGTCGATATCTTCGTCCGTGGCAAGGCCTGTCTTCACATATTTCTCTCGCAACACGTCGGCCGACTCCGCCATAACACGCGCGATCGGTGCCTCACCCGCACACAGATGTATCCGGCTTTCTATGTGCGCAAGATCGAATCCAGCTTCCACAACTTTCTGAGGCAACCGCAGTCCAGACGAAGGATCAAGACCGGAATCCGTGAACATTGTACAGATGGCATGGTTGACCCGCTGAACCGCATTGTCCTGTTCCAACTGCAAGAGCGCCGCGGAAGTAAAATCAGGCTCCTCAAGGACAACCGTGCCGCCGGGCTTGACCGCCGATCGAATTTTCTCGAGAAGTTCTCCGTCGTTTGTATTGTGGATCAATACATATCGAGCGTGTGCCAAATCGATCGGATGGTCGAGGGACAGATCCTTCAGATTACCTTCAATCACACGAACAGTCTCACCTTGGAGTTGTTGCAAGTAGGTCGCCTTCTTGTCCAAAGCAATCACGAGCCCCGAAGGGCCGACTCGTCCTGCCATCCACCTCACAATCGATCCAGCTCCAGCGCCGATCTCAAGACAGCGTGCGCCTCTATCGAGTCCGGCACGATCCAGGAGGGCTATCGTGTCTGTATCGACCGCCTGCTCGATCAGGAGCAGGCGCTTCCACTCGCGATCTGTCGCGTTCGTCTCGAAGAAATACTTTGTCATATCTTATTGCCGACATCTGAAAAGACCAGGTGTCGTTCATTCCGACGAGGTATACCAAAGAAGGAGACACCGGCCCGCAACGAATGGGACCGGCAATTTGTTTCGTCCTTTCGCTGGTTCAATAGGAAGCCTATCTGCTGACTGTAGTCGGAGAGCGACGTCGGATTAAATCCTCAAGAGCTGCATGCATCTCGGGCTGCGGCAGATGAATCCGATCGCCATGTCCGGCCAATACCCATTCAAATGGGTAATCGAGGAGTTTCCGGATGGACTCGATTAAGGTCCATTTTCTCCACACGAGACGGGTAGGAGCGGCCAACGACTTGGTGTGTGGATCCCACCAAAGATGGTCGCCGGTGAAGAGAAATCGCTCGCGGTACAGGAGAGCCATGCATCCCGCGGTATGGCCAGGCACGGGAATGATCTGAAACTCTGATCCGACCCGACCCGTTTCTTCTCCTTCGATCACCCGTTCTGCGTCCGGAACAACATCCGCATCCGCTCGATGAATGATCCGCTGTGCGCCGAAATGTGCCGCATACTTGTCGGCATCGGCCACATCGTCTTTGTGGGTCAGAAAGATATGCGCGACGCCTCCCCGCTGCTCAAAAACCTGGACCAGATGTTTCATGTACCGAGGGGAATCGATCAGCCAATTGCCGTCCGGATGCTCGATAAAAAAACTATTCGCTCCGAACGATTTCTCCGAATTGAAGCCGCAATAACTTACCCCGCGTTCAAGATGGAGCGGAAAACTCGCCATCGCCAGTTGGAGCTTCGACTTGTCGCTGTGTTCTGTCCCGATCGACCCGACAGGGCAGGCGAGCAGCGCCTGGTAGGCCTGATGAACTTGTTCATGACCGTCCGGCTGGCGGCTGACGGCAGAATAATCGCCGACTTCTTCGAAGCTCAACGGCGCCAATTGGCGGCACGTGTCACAGTTGATGCAAGTGGCATCCACGTAGAAGTTACCGGGAGCGTTGGAATCGAGGCGTTTGTTTCGGTCGGCCATCAGAGAACTTTCACACCCTGCTTTTCCAAGTTAACTGCACGCCAAAGGTACCAGGAGGCGGCCGTACGATGGGGTTTCCATCTCTCCCCATACTGTAACACGTGTTTTGGAGTCGGCATCGATCCACTGCCGTAGGCGATCCGGAAGCCGTTCCGCACACCATAGTCATCGACAGGAAGCACATCCGGTCGGCCCAACTGAAAGATCAGCAGCATCTCGACCGTCCATCGTCCGATGCCTCGGACTTCGATCAGCCGCTCTATAATCGCTTCATCTGTCAGTTGTCTGATCATGCGGTTTGTTGGCACAGTCCCGTCAAGAGTCTTCGCAGCCAGATCGCGAAGTGCCAAAATCTTCGGCCGTGAGAAGCCGGCCTTCCTGATCGATCTCATATTCATGGAGAGCAATTCATCCGGACGAGGAAATTTCCGTCCCGGAAAGAGCGCAATGAATCGCTTGAGGATGCTTTCGGCGGCTTTGTCGTGGAGCTGTTGATACGCAATCGCACGGACCAACGATTCGAACGGCGACCGGCGTCCTTTCGGCTTGAGTAAGAAAGGACCGATCTTCTCGATCAACCGGCCCATGACCGGATCGACGTTTGAAAGATGGTCGATTAAGTCAGCACTTCCGTCGTGCATCATTCCAGGCTAGTCATTCCGGTTTCCCCAAAGCCCGCAGGTTTCATTGGCGGACTTTTTCAACAGCCTGCTACATGACGATGCCGCCACCGACTTGTATCGTCTGCCCGGTGAGCCATCGAGCCTCCTCGCTCACGATGAACGCCACGACACCGGCGATATCGTTTGGCACTCCGAGCCGTTTCATCGGTGATAACTGAATGCCGATTTGTCTATATTCCTCCGTCATCATCCCGGTTTCGGTAAAACCCGGTGAGACGGTATTGACCGTGACCCCCTTCGGAGCCAGTTCTTGAGCCAACCCTTTGGTGTATTGCTCCAGCGCCGCCTTACTCCCAAGATAGGCTGTGGCCCCGGGAAAATGGAGATGCGTTCCGCCGGTTGAGATATTCACGATCCGCCCGCCGTCTTTCAGCACTCGTGCCGCTTCCTGCATGGCAAAGTACGGTCCTTTCGCATTCAAGTCGACCACGTCGTCAAAGTCGGATTCCGTAGTCTCTTCAAGCGGCTTTGGCATGAACTTTCCCGCGTTGTTCACGAGAATATCCAGCCGATTGAATTGTTTGACCGTGTCGATGACGAGCCGGCGCGCGTCCGTCACATGACTCATGTCTGCCTGGACCGCCAATGCCTTACCCCCTTTCCCCTGAATCCCACCAACGACCTGTTGAGCTTTTTCCAAATTCTTCGAATAGTTCACCACGACGATGGCGCCGTCGTCGGCCAATCGTTCGGCGATCGCCCGGCCGATTCCGTTCGAGGCCCCGGTGACAATCGCCACTTTTCCACTCAACGATTTCATCGGCGAGACTCCTCCTCCTGAGCTACAATAGTGCCAGGGAGCGGGTGTTTCCACTGTCCGAGAAATGTCCACTCGCGAATCGGCCGGCGGCTCCGAGGTCGTAATTCGCGCACTTTCAGCCGCTCAGGAAGAACGGCCGGATCACCCGGATAGCCTATGGCAATCATGGCGATCGGCTCATATCCCGCGGGAATACGGAGATCGGTTCGCGCCTTCTCCACGTCAAAGCCGGCCATCTGATGGGCGATCAATCCGAGCGCGGTCGCTTGTAACACAAGATTTTCGACGGCCAATCCGGTGTCGTGAAAGGCATGCCGGTTCGGCTTTCCATCATCCTCAAAATTGAGGCTTGCGATCGAGAGTACCAACACCGGCGCGCGGATGACCCAGATCCGGTTTCCCTCCGTCAAACAATCAAAGAGCCGGCCCCACTCTGCTCCATGATCTTCTTTCGTCGCGACGATAAATCGCCAAGGCTGTTCATTGTTCGAGGACGGCGCCCAGCGGGCCGCCTCGAAAAGAGGCGCCAGCGTGCGGAGCTCGACCGGCCTTTCATCGAACGCCCTGGGACTCCAGCGACGAACGAGCAGGTCATGTATCGGAAATTGGGGCTGTGCCGGTTTCTCCATGGTCCTTACCCTTTCTTGCCGGCCTCGGCTGATTGTATGTCAGGAGACCAGCCGCCTCCGAGTGCCTTGTACAGCTGTACGACCGACGCCAACAGTAGCCGGCGGGTGCTCGTCCACGCAAGCTCCGCTTCGAACAGATTTCGTCTCGCAACGAGAACGTCAAGATAATTGGCAAGCCCCCCTTTGTAGCGGAGTTCGGCAAGTTTCAGCGCCGATTGCAGCGCCGTAACCTGTTGCTGTTGGGATTCGCTCTGGACGCGAGCCGTCTGGACGGCGATGAGCGCATCTTCGACTTCTCGAAAGGCGGTCAGCACTGTCTGTTGGTATTGCGCCAAGGCCTGTTTGCTTTGGGCCTCCACCGCCTCTTGCTGAAAGCCGAGCACCTGAGCGTTCAACAGAGGGGCGGCTAGGCCGGCGCCGAACACACCGAAAGAAGAGGCATCTGTGAACAGCAAGGATAGTTCGGGGTGCGCCACGCCAAGTAGTCCGGTCAACGTTATTTTTGGGAATCGCTCGGCCTTGGCCGCTCCGATGCGGGCAGTGACCGCGGCCAACTGTTGTTCCGCAACCAATAGATCAGGACGTCGCTGCAACAACTCGGACGGCAACCCTGCCGGAACGTCGGGAGGAATGATTTGCTTGTCCAAGGAATGTCCGCGTGCCACAGCAAACGGTTTGCGCCCCAACAATACGCTCAACTGGTTTTCGGCTTGAACCATCTGCCGATGGAGTTCCGCCGTGCGGGCCGCGGCATTGGCTCGTTCGGCTTCGAACTGATCCGCGTCCAGTTTTGACGTCATCCCTTGACGCAACCGTGCTTGGGCAATATGCACCGACTCCTCCCACGACTGGAGCGTCCGTTTCGCGATATCCAGCTGTAGGTCGAACTGGAGCAGGTTGAAGTAAGCTTCGGCGACGGCGCTGACCAGTTGAATCGTCACCGCACGTCTGTTCTCTTCCTTGGACAACAGATCGGCACGGGCCGCCTCGGTGGATCGTCTGATACGTCCCCACAGATCGACCTCCCACGCCAGGTTGCCTACCGTGTAATAATTAAACGGGCTGGCAAAGCCGGGAAAGAGAAAGTTTGCCTTGCGGCCGGCCGGCATGCTCGCGGCAGCCGTGATTTGCGGCAACCAGTCGGATTGAGCGACCAACGCCCTCGCCCGAAATTCATCGACGGTTGCGACGGCGCGCTGCAAATCCCAATTGTGATCCAGAGCCGTTCGGATGAACTGCTGCAGTTGCTCATCACGCAGGAGCTCCCACCATGGCAGATTAGCAATCGAGGATAGATCCGACTGGCCGTCCGCCATCCTGAAGCGATCATCCGCATCGGTCTGTGGCCGCGTGTAATCCGGACCCATGGCACAGGAAAGCAGAAGCAATGAGAGCCCTATGATCAAGACAGTACGCACGTTAGGACTGATCCTCCAAGGAGCGGGGTGGCATCGCCGGCGGATTTACGTTTGCCGTTGATTGCGCGACATGCCCGGTTAGTTTTCTCAGCAACACAAAAAACAACGGCACGAAGAAAATTGCCAAAAAGGTGGCCGCAAACATTCCACCGAGAACGCCCGTTCCGATCGACTGGCGACTGGCAGCCCCTGCGCCTGAAGCAATGACCAAAGGAAACATACCGAAGATGAACGCCATGGACGTCATGATGATCGGACGGAAGCGCAATCGCGCCGCCTCCATCGCCGCTTCGATCAAAGGACGGCCTGCTTCATATCGGGTGTTGGCAAACTCAACGATAAGAATCGCATTTTTAGCCGATAGACCGATCAACGTCACAAGTCCGATCTGGAAATAGATATCATTCTCGAACCCGCGAAGCCAGACCGCCGTCAAGGCGCCAAACACACCGAACGGAACAGCTAGAATCACGGCAAACGGCACCACCCAACTCTCAAACTGCGCCGCCAGCACCAGGAAAACCATCAACAATCCGATCACGAAGACCTGTCCCGATTGTCCACCGACCCGCCGCTCTTGAAATGAAATGTTGCTCCAATCGATTGCATACCCCTGCGGAACCAGTACTTCCTTCGCCACCCGTTCCAACGCTTCGAGCGCCTGCCCCGAGCTATAACCAGGCGCCGCAGCCCCCAGCAACAGCGCCGTATTATACCCGTTAAAGTGGTTCACGGGATCCGGACCGCTCTGATATTCCGCCGTGACGACGGTATCGAGGGGAATCATATTGACATCCCGTCCGCTCTGGGCACGCACATAGATTTTCGAGAGGTCCTGCGGCGTCGATCGGTACTCGGCATCGGCTTCCGTCTGCACGTGATAGACGCGGCCGAATTTAACGAAGTCGTTAATGTAGAAATTGCCGAAATACGCCTGGAGTGTATCAAAGATATCTGAAATCGGAATACCCAACGCTTTTGCCCGCTCTCGGTTCACGTTGGCATACAGTCTCGGCGAGGAGACTCGGAAATTCGTTCCGACGCGTCCGATCGCCGGTTCTTTCTGAGCCCGTTCGACGAATTGCTGCGCCACGAGGGCGAATTTCTTGAAGTCGCCGCTGCTCGGATCTTGGATCTGTGCTGAAAAGCCGCCAACGGCCCCCACTCCACGAATCGACGGCGCGTTGAAGGCAAGGAGCAAGGCTTCTGGAATTTTTGCAAATTCGCCGTAAGCCGCGCCGACCAATGCCTTTGCATGATATTGAGGCTCCTTCCGTTCATCCCACAATACCAAAGGAACGAACATCGTCGCAGAGTTCGGCCCTCTGGTACCGAAGACAAAATTCTGTCCGGCCAAGGCATCGGTCGAATGCACTGCCGGGATCTTCTGAAAAAACTGCTCGATCCGTTCGAGCACCGCAACAGTTCGCTGCTTCGATGCACCGTCCGGCAATTGAGCGACAACGATGAAGTAGCCTTGATCTTCTTCCGGCAAAAAACTTTTTGGCAGCTTCTGGAAGAGTCCACCACACACAATGAGAAGTAGCACAAAGACTGCTATGACACGAAGCGGCCTGACAATGAGCGCAGCGGTCGTGTTCGTATAGCCCTGCTGCATTCGGCTGAATACCCGATCAAAGAGCTTCCAAAACCCGCTCCGCCCTCCGTGCCGCGGCGTGAGGACGACGCCACAGAGCGCTGGGCTCAGCGTCAATGCCACAAATCCTGACACAGTGACTGAAATCGCAATCGTGGCCGCGAATTGTTTATAGAGGGCACCCGTGATCCCGCCGATAAAACCGACCGGCGCGAAGACGGAGACCAACACCAAGACGATCGCAATGATGGGCTCAGTCACCTCGCTCATCGCCCTCTTTGCCGCTTCTTTCGGAGCGAGTCTGTTCTCGCGCATGTGCCGTTCGACGTTCTCAACCACCACAATGGCGTCATCCACTACAATCCCGATCGCCAACACCATCCCAAACAGGGTAATCGTATTGATAGAGAAACCGAGGGCATAGAGGCCAACGAAGGTGCCGATCAAGGAGACAGGCACGGCGACAGTGGGAATGATGGTCGCTCGCCAGGTTTGCAAAAACAGATAGACGACGAGTACCACCAGCACCATGGCTTCCAGCAGCGTCTTGACCACTTCTTTGATCGAAACTTCGATGAAACGCGTGGTGTCGTAGGGTGTGTCGTACGACACGCTGGGTGGAAAATTCTTGGCTAATTCATCCATCTGCGCGCGTGTACGGCGCACCGTATCGAGGGCATTCGCACCGGGAGACAAGAATGTCAGGAGAAACGTCGTTGGTTTGCTGTTCCATCGACCTTCCAACCCATAGGATTGAGCCCCTAACTCGATCCGTGCCACATCCTTGAGCCGAACCGTGGACCCGTCCGGAAGGGCGCGCACGATCAGGTCTTCAAAATCCTTCACCTCCGTCAAACGGCCTTTTGTAATGATCGGGATCGTGAGCTCGGTTCCCTTCGGAGCCGGCTCTCTCCCGATCGTTCCCGACGGGTAGTCGCGATTCTGCTCACGGATGATCGCCGTGATATCGCTCGGCGTAAGACTCAATTTGGCCATCAACAACGGATTGAGAATGATCCGCATGCTGTAATTTTGCTGGCCGAACACCAGCGCATCCCCTACGCCTTTGACCCGCTTGAGGTCATCGACAAGTCGAAGCGTGGCATAGTTCGACAGAAACACGGCATCATGTCGGGGGTCGGTAGACTTGAGGGCGATCACCAAGACGAGATCGGGAGACATCTTCTTGACGGATATCCCCTGACGGATGACTTCCGGAGGCAGCTGAGGTTCGGCGAGTTTTTCACGATTTTGAGTCTGGACCTGCGCAATATCCGGATTGGTCCCGATTTCAAACGTCAGTTTGAGCGTGACGTGCCCATCGTTGCTGCTGGTGGATTCGTAGTAGAGCAGATTATCGATGCCGGGCAGCATGACCTCGATCGGGCGGGCCACTGCTTCGGCCGCCACTTCAGCGCTGGCACCGGGATAGTCCGCGTCGATCTGCACCACCGGAGGGGTGATTTCAGGAAACTGCGCGACCGGCAGGAACTGCATGGCGAGCAGACCCATCACGACCACGACGATCGAGACGACCGAGGCAAAGATGGGCCGATCGATAAAGAGGTGCGAGATCACGAACGTTCCTGAGGAAGGGGGGGAGCGGGCTCTGTAGCCGATACATTCGTTGCGGCCCAGGGAACGGCCTTGACCGGCGCTCCCGGACCGATCTTCATCAACCCGTTCACAACCACCCGATCGCCTGTATTGAGCCCCCGATCGATGAGCCACTGGGCCCCTTTCCAATCGGAAGCCGTGACGTCTCGAATTTCAATCTTGTTCTCCTGATTGACCACATAGACGAAAGGACCTTGAGGACCTTGCAACACAGCTCGTTGTGGAATAAGCACGGCGTCCGTTTTCGTGTCGCCGGTGAAGCGAACCTTGACAAACTGCCCGGGCAGCAGAATTCGTTGCGGATTGGGGAACGTGATTCTGATTTGACGGGCACTGGTTTCCGTTCGCAAGCCGGGCTCCAGCAGATCGAGCACGCCTTCGTGCGGATAGACGGTGCCGTCCATGAGCGTGAGCCGACCTCGCAATTGGTAGTCTCCCGGGTGTGTGATTCTCTTGGCCTCGATGTCTCGCCGCCGTTTGAGAATGAATGTCTCGGGTACGCTGACAACCACGTACATGGGATCGACACGATGAATGGTGGTCAGCAAATCGGTTTGAGCCGAAACCAGCCGCCCTTCATAGTAGCGGCTGCGTTCAATGATGCCGCTGATAGGCGCCGTAATGAGCGTATTGTCGAAGTCGAATTGGGCCTTGATGAGGTCGGCCTGCGCGCCTTGCAGGGCGGCGTGTGCCGACAGATCTTCTGCGATGGCGTCGTCGACGTCTTTTTGGCTGACTGCCTGTTCTGCAAGCAGTGGTTTCACACGAGCCAGGTCCTGTTTGGCTTGGACCACGCGAGCCTCCGCCTGCGCAATCTTGGCCTTCGCGCTCGCAGCAGCCGCTTTGAAAGGAACGGGATCGATCTGATAGAGGCGTGCGCCCCTCTTCACGTCACGGCCTTCCGGATATAAGACCGCCTTCAAAATTCCCGTCACTTGCGGACGAATCTCCACCGGACGTGACGCTTCGGCTTGACCGATAAATTCGGGTTCATCGGGGACTGTTTGCATCTGTACTGTGACGACTTCCACCTGCTGCACTTCCGGCGCAGGCATCGAACCGGCTTCTTGTCTGCAGCCAGTGGATACGGCCACCACCCCAGCTACGAACCATGCTGCAACAGATCGCATCGGCTGACCATCCTTCGGCATATTACTCATGCTGACTGTGAAAAAAGTACCCACTCCAAAACAACCGATGCATTGTACTCAGGCATCTCAAACGGCGGCAAGGTCGAACACAAACCAGCCCGCGCCGTGTTAACGATTATGTAACTCACCGAAGACTGCTCCTCACCTGTGATCGCGTTATCCTGGTGAGGCCCGTTTGTCATGATTCCAGCTCAATGGACCGCATCTGCGTGTCTCCGTAATCTCTTCCACGATACACCGGGTCAAACAGCCGGATGCCCTCAGTTCTGCCCCCTGCTGCCACAGATGAGCCAATAGCGTCTTTCCGGCGGCATCGACGAACGTGACGCCCGTCAAATCGATGACCGCGCACCACTGATGGTTTTGAGACAGTTGACGGCAATAGACATCAAACTCTTCAACCCAAGGACCGGCCAATCGACCCTCAAGTACGACCGACCAGGAATTCGGCTCTGTGCCTCGCTGTTCCGTGATCCTCAACATAGGTTCAATCTTCTAGCGGCCATGGTTCCTGAGTTCACCTGGATCGTGTTCAAGCTGCAGCCGGCGATTGTGCAAGATAACCGGATCGATCACCTCTCCACATTGCACACAACGTCTGACTGGAAAATCGGCATGAGCATTACCGGAGATGGAATCGAACGACTCTTCTATGACCATAAGTCCCGTGCACCTGAAGCATCGTGTGGAACCGGCTGGAATCTCCCGCCGGTTCAGAGTGTTCTCGTATAATTCCGCCGTTGCCATGATCGACCTCCTTCTTGTTCGACCTCATGCAGGTTTCATCACCGGCGGCCGCAAGGCTCGCTCGCCCGCCTCAAGCCGATGCGCAATGAGACTGTCCAACGCCCACTTTCCTCCCCCGATCACGACAAGGGCGGCGCTCATGGCAATGACCAGCACGTGGTATTCGAAACCCTCTCCCTGTTGATGTCCGAACCAATTCATGAAAAATCCCTGTGTCCAGTGCACCATCGCGATCGCCCCAACCATGATCGCAATGAAACTTGCCGCCGTGAACCGGGTCAGAAGCCCGGTGATCAACCCAAGACTCCCGAAGGACTCTCCTATGATGACGAGACAGGCGACGACCGAAGGCAATCCCATTTTCTGCGTGAAGAATTCCATCGTTCCATCGAATCCGGATCCCCCAAACCACCCGAAGAGCTTCTGTGCACCATGTGCAAAGATCACGACGCCCAGCCCAACTCGCAATATCAGACCCGCCCATGAATCATCGGTCCTAAAGAACGACATGGCACACCTCCTACGTCCGATTGGCAGGTGAGAGCACCCGGCGACGTGTCACTGCCCTCGCCATCGCGTTCTTAATCAGCAGTCTTGTCATGACGATCGGTACTGATGCGAACATGCCGTACCACAAGCTCCACAGAATCACATCTTTCATGGCATCACCTCCGCTTCCTACGAATGAGACTACACATACCAATGGCAAGAGGCGTTCCAGGTTTGGATCTTCATGACGGGTGTACTATATGTTTGTAATTACATGGAATTATCTCCCTTCTACCGGAAATTGGCATGGCCAGCCGCGATGTGACGAAGATGAGAAGACGAGAGTTCGTCAGATGACGAAATGGTTCGTCACGTGAAGGTGCGGAAGCACAAGGATTTCTGTAAATTCATGAAGATCGCTCAGTATCCGATAGTACTGCCGGTGCAAGGAGCCGAGCATAATCGTTTCGGCGATTTGCTGGACAGGCGACAAGACGAATCGTCACTCGAGAGGGCGAGTTATGCCGAGTTTGTGCATTTTGGATTGGAGAGTCGTTCGCTTGATCCCCAACCGGGCCGCGGCACCCGATGGGCCACCGATAACCCATTTGGCGTCGCGCAAGGCTCGCAAGATTTGTTCGCGCTCGGCTTCTTCCAGTGTGGCCGTCGAGGAGAGTGTTCGATGGCTCTCTATCTGAAGTTCGCCGACGGGCACCTGCAGATCCGTCCCTTGCGTCAGAATGACGGAACGCTCGACGAGATTCTCCAACTCACGAATATTGCCCGGCCAGGCATACTGCGAGAGGCTATCGAGCGTCTTGGCCGGTACCGTTTGAATATTCTTTTTCATACGAACCGCGTAATGCTGCGTGAAATACCGCACTAAGATGGGAATATCTTCGCGGCGTTCCCGTAGCGGCGGCAGTGTGATGGGAAAGACGTTCAACCGATAGTACAAATCCCCTCGAAACTGCTTGTTCTCCACCAAACTTTTGAGATCCCGGTTGGTGGCGGCTATGAGCCGTACGTCTACACGAAGCGTCTTCGTGCTGCCCAGCCGCTCGAATTCCTGTTCTTGCAACACACGCAGCAACTTGGACTGCAATTCCAACGGGATTTCTCCGACTTCGTCGAGGAAAATCGTTCCTTTATCGGCCAGCTCGAATCGGCCGGCTTTCTGAGAAATGGCGCCCGTGAAGGCCCCCCGTTCGTGCCCGAAGAGTTCGCTTTCCAACAGTCCGGTCGGGATGGCCGCGCAGTTCAGCTTGACGAATGTACGCTCGCTGCGCCCGCTCAATCGATGGATGGCACGGGCGATGAGTTCCTTGCCGGTACCTGTTTCCCCTTGAATCAAGGCGGTCGAATCGGTGGGAGCCACGACTTCGACTTCCTTCAGCACCTGTTTCAACGCTTTACTTTCGCCGATGATATCCTCAAACCCATGCTCGAAACGAAGCTCCTCTTCGAGGTACAGCTTTTCTTTCGCCAGTTTGTCTTTGAGTTCGGCAATCTGCTGAAACGCCAGCGCGTTTTCGACCGCCACCGCCACTTGCTTGGCCACCTGCTGGAGAAACTCCAGATCCGTGTCGCTATAGGCTTCTTTCTGCAAACTCAAAAATCCCATAGCGCCCAAGCGCCCTCTCGCCGTAGTCAAAGGAACGAAGCAAAACGACTTCGTCCCATCCTCCTTCATAGCGCCAATGACCCACGGCCACCGGTGTTCTTCCGATAGATTGGGCACCAGAAGCGGCTGCTGGGTTTGCCATACGACCCCGGCAGGACAGTCCTCGATCGCCACCTCATGCCCCCCTACCAAATCAGCCGGCACATTGGCCTGGATCGTATGGAGGCGCATGATCTTTCTGACCGAATCATACAGAGACAAATCGACAAAATTCACCTGTACGACCCGAGGGAGACGGTGGGCGAGATCGCGGAAGAGCTGATCGAGATCTCGTTGCGCAGATATCGCTTGTGCGACCTCCAAAAGAGCCTGGTAGCGATCCGCGAGATCCTCGCAGGGAATGATGGCCGGCTGATCCATGCCCACAAGTATGGCCTACCTATCAAAGACAGCTCAAGGGGGGCTGACAGTTTGCACAGACGACGGGGATTCTTGGTGGAACATCACAACGTCTGGTGCGTTCCGTCGCAATATGGCGAAGTCCTGGTCCGCTTACACTGGCACAAAGCGACTTCTTGCTTTTCTTCCAGTGTAAATTCCACCGGCTCGAACCCCGTTCCTTGATGAGATCCGTCACAGAACGGTTGATCCCGCGAGCGCCCGCAGGAACACCAGTAATAGGTTCCCGGATCCAGCGAAATCACTGCCGGCTCTCTTGCTGCTATGCGTGGTTGTTCCATGAATATTCCTCCCTCATCATGGTTAACGCTGGGCTATGCGGGTGAAGTATAGCGCTTCATGATGCACTTCGCACCGCCTTCTTTCTTGCCTCTTACTGTATGTGAACTCCCCCGCGATTAATTTCTGAAGTGGCGGCATTATTCACCCTGTCTATGGTATTTTCGTTCCCCCGGTCTATGGCTTTACTGTCGATCGGCCACCATCGGCATTGAGATAGATTACTTACGAGGTGTTACGTGCATCCAGATTCCGTCTTCTTTCAGGACCTTGCCATCGTATTCCTTGCGGCTGTTGCAGGCGGGGTACTCGCCCGTCTTGCCGGGCAGCCGTTGATTCTCGGCTACGTTCTGGGCGGCATCGCGATCGGTCCGTTCACCCCGGGACCGACAATTTCCGAATCTCACACCTTCGATCTCTTTGCGGAGATCGGTGTCATTCTCTTGATGTTTTCGATCGGACTCGATTTTTCCGTGAAGGATCTGATGCGCGTCAAATGGGTCGCTCTCGCCGGCGGACCGCTGGGGATTCTCATGGCCATCGGATTGGCAGTCATGACGGGGACCCTACTCGGATGGCCGACGACCCAAAGCATCGTGATCGGAGCGGTCATTTCCATAGCGAGTACCATGGTCCTCGCCCGTATGCTCGTCGATCGGGGCGAACTTCGTTCAAAGCACGGACGCGTGATGATCGGCATCGCCCTGGTCGAAGACGTGGCAGTCGTTGCAATGACTGTACTCATGCCGGCTCTCGGAGAGTTCGACTCGGGGCGATTGCTCGTGATCGGTCAGGCCCTGACAAAAGCGCTACTGATTCTCCTACCGGTAGGATACTTGGGCGCCAAAGTCATTCCGCCAATCATGACACATGTTGCCAGGACTCAGAACCAGGAACTGTTCTTACTCGTCACACTGGCCATCAGCCTTGGGACCGCCGCCGTCACTCAGATGATCGGACTCTCTCTCGCCTTGGGCGCATTTCTGGCCGGACTCATTATCAGCGCATCCGAGTATGGGCACGAGACCTTGGCCCGGCTTCTCTCGTTGCGTGATGCCTTCGTCGCGCTCTTCTTCGTGACCATCGGCATTCTGATCGATCCGCGTGTGATCGTCGATAACCTTTCTCTCCTTGCCACCATGATCGGCTTGATTGTCGCCGGAATGTTCCTCATTTGGACGACCCTCGTGCGGCTGTTCGGCTACTCTTGGAACACGGCATTCCTGGTGGGGATCGGCCTCACTCAGATCGGCGAATTCTCGTTTGTTCTCGTGCAGGTCGCTAAATCGGCAGGCCATATCGGCAGCGAAGTCTACAACGCCACTCTTGCCGCCTCTGTCATCACGATTCTCATCAATGCGGCCCTTGTACGGTATGTGCCCGCATGGCTCGTCCGGCGGCGCCTCAGCCATGATCACCACGACACGGCGACCTGGCCTCAGGAGAGCGAGCCGCTCCAGCAGCATGTCGTTGTGTGTGGATTCGGCCGGGTCGGTAGCGCGCTGGGGAAAGCGTTGGACGCGTTTAGTCTTCCCTATGTGGTAATCGACCGAAATCCGGACATTATCCGCCGGTTACAAGGCCGGCACATTGCCTGTATGTACGGCGACGCCTCCCATCGCGAATTACTCAAGAATGCCGGAGCAACGGATGCGTCTCTGATCATCGTGGCATTACCTGAAATTGAACCGGCTGCGCTGGCGGTGAGTCGCGCCCGAGGCCTCAATCCGAACGTTCCAATCTTGGCGCGTGCGCATGGGCCAGCGGAAGCGGAACGACTCGGTGCGATTGGGGCGACCGAGGTCATTCAGCCTGAGGTCGAGGCGTCAGCAACACTGATTCGGCATGCCTTGGGTTGGTTCGGAGTCCCGAAGGAGCGCGTTCTGGATTATGTGGAGCACTACCGGCAGTCCATGGAAACGAAGCGGGAACCGTCCTAAACAATGGTCAATGGTCCCCATCACGATGAGATCCGCCTGTTTTCAGCCTTCTTCACACACTCCTGAGGATCGATAACAAGTTTCTTGGCGACTCCACAGCCATGGCAGTGCGCCTTCTTCCGACTCATCCCTTGGTAGGAGCGACCTGCATGAGCGATGCTCTGACCTCCGCGTGCGCCAGTACCACTTCGGGGCCGCGCTGAAGCGCCTCGTAATACTGTTTCCCAAATCCATCGCCCACTTCCGCCGGCGTCAGGAGCGTCCGCAGGGATATCAGAAGAGCTGGGAGACCCTCGCGATTCGAATGCGTATCTTGTTCGCTAAACTCATCGATCTGGGCCATCAGCTGGGACAACGGGCGCAACCAGGCAAACCAGGCATCGTTCAGCGCCAGCTGCAAGAACATCCCGTTGGACGGAATACGTCCGTGCACGCGCTCGTAGGACACTCGCTCATCATCCAGCAAGGCTTTGTGCAGACGAAGAAGAGCGAGAATAAGATTGTGAAGCGGAACATCTTTTCCATCTTGCTTCAGCATAACTTCAGTTCCTCGTCACACTCGTATCTGTCACCCGGTCGGCTCGCTGTCGAGTTGATGCGCTTTGCGCCCGCCGCGAGCCAGAGGATGCTCGGGAAGTTGTCCGTCGATCATAAGCTGTGCCATGTCTGCCGCGCGGGCCACGAGTTCTTGCGCGCCTTCACGTAGCTCCCGGCTGTTCTGAACCTCGATGACGTTCCGTTCCATATCCTCCGCACTCCAGCCTCTGGAATGGGCAATGAACGGGAATTGTGGAAATTGGCAGCCGACCTCGGCCCAAAACGTCATGAGTTGTCCGGCGACGCCCTGTACGTTGTCCTGCCCGCCCATAATGATGAAGGCGGCGACCTTGTTCTTCAGCAAGTGTGTGTTGCCGATTGTTTCCTGATTCTGAATGCAGTTCAGCCGCTCGATCATCTTGTAGTACAGACTGCTTGCGTTGCCCCAGCGGATCGGCGTGGCAACCAGGATCACGTCGGCCCAATGCACGATCGCCTCATACACTCGATCGAGTTGATCGCTCGGGTCCATCTGTGTGATCGAACACGGCCACGTACAGGCCCACGCCGATTTGGAATAGAACCCCTCGCATGCCCGGAAGCTCAGTTCTCGAAGTCGGATGTACTGGGTCTCGAGTTGTAGATCGGTCCGGGCGTGCTCCAATGCCGTTTCAAGTAACGCGTCTGATCCGCTGTAGCGTGGATGGACCAGAGTCATCGCGGTGGTGGAAATGCCGACGACCCGGACTGCTCCGGGCCGGCGGACGACCGGTCTCGCTAAGGGATGTGGCGCGTGGGCTTGTTTTCTGCGTTTCGTCGCTGAGGAGAGATCGACGTAGAGCCGTCCGTTCTCAACCTTGGTTGCATAGGCCGGAACCTGATCCTGCTCGTATCCCGGCTCTCCCTGACCGGTCTTGTAATGGAATTTCCAGTAATGCCAGGGGCAAACCACATACTCGCCTTCGAGCGTGCCTTCGCCTAATGGTCCTCCTACATGATTACAGACACCGGAGATGGCGGCAAATGTGCCGTCTCTGCACGACAGGGCGATCGGCGTGGTGCCGCACATCACTTCCTGCAAAGGTTTGTGTTTCAATTCCGAGACCGACCCAACTTCGATCCAGTTGCTCTCAGGCATCGACTACTCCTCGCAATGTTGGTCTCGACTCATGCGCCGAGTGGGACAACGGCCCCGTTGACCTGGCCCGCTTCGTCGGACGCGAGATAGAGCAGTGCCTGGGCGATGGATTCAGGTTTGACCCAAGTTGATGGATCTATATTGGGCATGCTTTCCCGGTTTGCTGCGGTATCGATGGTGGTCGGCAGGATACCATTGACCGTGACACCCGACCCCGTCAATTCCGTTGCGAGCACACGGATCAGTGCGACAAGTCCGGATTTCGACACGATGTACGCCGCGGCACCGGGAAATGGCTCTACCGCAGCACGGGCCGCGACATGGACGATCCGTCCACTTCGCCTTCCCAGCATATGTGGTATGACCGCTTTGGAAAGCAGAAACGCCGACGTGAGATTCAGCGTCAGTATTCGCTGCCACAATGAGACATCCGTCTCCGCGACACGACCGAGCGCAAAGCCACCGACCAGGTTAACCAGGGCATCGATACGACCTTCCTTCCGCACAACCTCCTCGGCAAGCCGCCGCACATCGTTCTCATCGGTCACATCGGCTGTGACCGCGACCCCGCCCTCCGGTTGGCCTGCAGATACATGACGATCAACCGAAATCACCCGCGCCCCGGCACGCACGAACGCGGGGACGACGGTATGTCCCAGGGCTCCGCCTCCTCCCGCGATCAATACGACTTTCTTTTCCAATCTCATTGGATAGCCTCACGAATGACATGCGTCATCAGAGCGTTCGCTGGTTCACGACACTAGTGAGCTCCCGTTTGGATCGCCAAGGTTGCAGGCTGTTCCCGGCCGGGCTCATGAGGGGACCAACCACCACCCAAGGCTTTGTACAACTGGACCACCGATGTCAGGTATAGACGCTGAGTCGTTGCAAGCGCCAATTCCGCATCGAATAGGTTCCGCTGGGCGATCAGCACGTCCAAATAGTTCGCAAGGCCGCCCTTGTACCTGAGATTCGCGAGGCGCAGAGCCGCTTTGAGCGCATTCACCTGCCGCTCTTGCGCGGACGCCTGCTCGCGCGTCGTACTCACTCCTGTCAGCGCATCTTCGACTTCCCTGAATGCCACGAGGATCGTCTGCTTGTATTGAGCGATCGCTTGCCTGGACTGAGCTTCCGCAGCACGCTGTTGAAACCCAAGACCGACCGCATTCAACAATGGGCCGGTCAGCGTCGGACCGAACGCTCCAAAGTCTCCCTCGGTCGTGAAGAGTTTGGAGAGGCTTGGATTGGCGAGGCCAAGCAGTCCGGTGAGCGAGACTTTGGGAAAACGATCAGCTTTCGCGGCTCCGATCCTGGCCGTCGCCGCGGCCAGTTGTTGCTCCGCCTGGACGATATCCGGCCGCCGCTGCAACAATTCGGACGGGAGACCGGCCGGCACGATAGGCGGCACCACTTGATCGGTCAACGACTGTCCCCTGGCGATCTGGCCGGGATTTCTCCCTAGCAGCACACTCAGTTCGTGTTCTTTCAGAGTCACCTGGCGCTTCAGATCCGTGATACGCGCCGCTGCGTTTTCCCGCTCCGCTTGGAACTGTTCAACATCCAGCCCGTGAATCAACCCTTGCCGGTGGCGGGCTTGGCTGATCCGCACGGACTCGTCCCACGCTTTCAACGTGCGCTCGGCGATCTCCAGTTGCAGATCGAACTGCCGCAGATCGAAATACGCCTGGGCCACGCCGCCGACCAGCTGCAAAATGATCGCGCGCCGGTTCTCCTCCCGAGCCAACAGATCGCCGCGGGCCGCTTCATTCGACCGGCGGATCCGTCCCCACACGTCGATTTCCCAAGCCAAATTCCCCTGTAAGTAGTAACTGAAGGGACTCGGAAAGCCCGCGAAACGGACTCCTCCCGACCTTACAAAGGGAAGGTTCGTCGTGGCCGTCATTTGAGGAATGTAGTCGGTCTTCGCGATAAACAACCGTGCTTCAAATTCTTCGATCGTCGCAACTGCGCGCTCGAGGTCCTTATTTTCTTCCAACGCAATACGGATGAGATTCTGAAGCTCCCGATCTTGATAGAGCTCCCACCAGGGCATATTGGCGAGAGACGGCAAGTCGGTGCCTTCCTTGGCCATGCGAAACGAATCATTGGAGGGAATGTCGGGGCGCGAATAATCGGGACCCACCGCGCAGGAAAGCAGTATGCCTGAAAGCGCACACAGCACGAGGACACGCATCTCACAGTCCTCCTTGCACAGGAACCGAAGCGAGTCCGGTACGATCTTCTCCGGTTCTGTCTTGTTGGGCAGGTCGGGGAGCCGGCTTCCCCAACATTCGGATCAATATGAAGAACAAGGGAACGAACAAGACGGAAAGAATCGTTGCGGCGATCATTCCTCCAAACACACCTGTGCCGATCGAATGGCGGCTGGCCGCACCGGCACCACTCGCGGCGACCAACGGCACCACGCCGAGAATAAAGGCCAAGGAGGTCATGAGGATGGGCCGGAACCGAAGTCGGGCCGCTTCCATTGTGGCGTCTTTCAACGGAAGGCCATGCTGGTACCGTTGATTCGCAAACTCCACGATAAGAATGGCGTTCTTGGCCGCGAGACCGATGAGTGTGACGAGGCCGATCTGGAAATAAATATCGTTGGCCATTCCCGACAGCCACACCGCCGACAAGGCGCCGAATACGCTGAACGGCACGGCCAGGATGACGGCAAAGGGAACAGTCCAGCTCTCGTACTGGGCTGCCAGTACCAGGAACACCATGAGGAGGCCGAATCCGAACGCGACGACCGACTGCGAACCGGCCTTGCGTTCTTGGTAAGAAATACCGCTCCAATCGATGTCGAACCCCTGAGGAGCCAACACCTCCTGCCCGACACGCTCCAAGGCATCGAGCGCCTGGCCTGAACTGTAGCCTGGCGCCGCAGAACCCAAGACGAGCGCAGTATTGAATCCATTGAAATGGGTCACGGGATCAGGCCCGCTGGAATAGTTCGTCGTGACCACGGTATCGAGCGGGACCATCGCGGTCTCCCGGCCGTTCAGCGTTCGAACGTAGATCTTGCTGATATCGGACGGGCGTGACCGATACTGGGGCTCCGCTTCGGTCTGGACCCGATAGACGCGGCCGAATTTGACGAAATCGTTGATGTACAGGTTGCCGAAATACGCTTGAAGGGTGTCGAACACCTCGGAAATGGGCACGCCAAGCGCTTTAGCCCTCTCACGATTGATCTTCGCGTGCACGCGGGGGGCGCTCACGCGAAAACTGGTGCTGATCGCGCCGATCGCCGGGTTCTGGCGCGCCTTTTCGACAAACTCCTGAGCGATCGCACCAAACTGCTTAAACTCCCCGCCGCTCGGATCTTGTAGTTGCACGGAAAACCCGCCGGTAGCACCCAGGCCACGAATCGAGGGAGCATTGAACGCCAGGATCACCGCGCCGGGAATCGTTCCGAATTCCCTGAACGCCCCTCCGATCAGCGTCTTGACGTGATCCTCCCTCCCCTTCCGTTCATCCCAATGTTTGAGCGGCGCAAAGAGGGTCGCCGTATTGGTTCCTCTGGTACCAAACACGAAATTTTGTCCCGACAGTGCTTGTGTAGCGTAGATCGCGGGAAGAGTATGGTAGTACTGCTCGACTCGATCGACAATCGCATCCGTCCGCTTTTTCGAAGACCCATCCGGCAGCTGGACAACGGTAATAAAATACCCCTGGTCCTCTTCCGGTAAGAAGGCCACGGGAATCATCGCAAATAATTTGACTGTGACACCGATCACCACTCCGCACAACGCCACTGACAGCACCATGTGCTTCAACGTGAGGCCCACGCTCACCGAGTACCGAACCTGAATCCACTCGAACGATCGATTGAACAGTCCAAAAAAGCCTTTGCGCGGCCCATGACTCGTCTTCAGCACCAGAGCGCAAAGGGCTGGACTGAGCGTCAGGGCAACGAACCCTGAGATCGCGACGGAGACAGCAATCGTGATCGCAAACTGTTTGTACAATTGTCCGGTGATCCCTCCGAGAAATCCCACCGGCACAAAGACCGCGCAGAGCACCAGCACGATGGCGATCACGGGGCCGGCCACCTCTCCCATGGCTTTCTTGGCCGCGTCCTTCGGGGACAGCCCTCCCGCCATGTGACGCTCCACGTTTTCCACGACCACAATGGCATCATCCACGACAATTCCGATGGCGAGCACCAAGCCGAAGAGTGTCAGAGTATTGATGGAGAACCCGAGAGCGGCCATCCCCGCAAAGGTTCCGATCAGCGAGACCGGAACCGCCAAAACAGGAATCAATGTGGCGCGCCAGCTTTGCAGAAAGAGATAGACCACCAGGACGACCAAAAGCATGGCTTCTCCCAAGGTCTTCACCACTTCCTTGATGGAGACCTCGACAAAGCGCGTCGTATCGTAGGGAATGTCATACGTGACGCCGGGTGGAAAGACCTTGCTCAGTCGGTCCATTTCCCCGCGAATTCGCTTGACGGTGTCGAGGGCGTTGGCGCCGGGCGAGAGAAAGGTAAGCAGCAGCGCGGTCGGTTTGCGATTGAAGCGGCCTTCGAGGACATAGGATTGCGCTCCCAATTCGACCCGCGCGACGTCTTTGAGCCGAACCATCGATCCGTTCGGCAGGGCTCGCACGATCATATCCTCGAATTCATGCACGTCGGTCATGCGCCCCTCCGTGATGAGAGGAAGCGTGAGCTCCGTGGGAATCGGCATGGGCTCGCGTCCGACGGTTCCGGCGGGAAAGTCACGATTCTGTTCGCGCACGACCGTCGCGATATCGGTCGGTGTCAGACCCAATTGCGCCATGCGCACCGGATCGAGGACGAGACGCATGCTGTAGTTCTGTTGTCCGAAAACCAGCGCGTCGCCGACTCCGGGCAACCGCTTGATATTGTCGAGAATTCGCAGGATCGCGAAGTTGGAAAGAAACAGCGCATCTTGCTGCGGGTCGTCGGACTTCAGCACCATCACCGTCAGCAGATCCGGCGACATTTTTTTTACGGTCACTCCTTGACGGACGACTTCAGGCGGAAGTTGTGGCTCGGCAAGTTTCTGGCGATTCTGTGACTGGACTTGCGCGATATCGACGTTGGTGCCGATTTCGAAGGTCAGCTTGATGGTCATGTGACCGTCGTTCGTGCTCGTCGAATCGAAGTAGAGAAGCCGGTCGATGCCGGGCAGCTGCAACTCAATGGGACGCGCGACTGATTCCGCCACGACCTCCGCGCTCGCGCCAGGGTAGTCGGCTTCAATCTGCACCACCGGGGGAGTGATTTCCGGAAATTGCGCAATGGGGAGAGACAACATGGCCACCAGCCCCACCACCACGATGATGATGGAGAGGACCGAGGCAAAGATCGGCCGGTCGATGAAAAACGCGAGGTTCATTTTGACTGTTCCACGCCACCGCCGGCCGGCGATGAAGGCGTATCGGATTTTGTCGAGGCCACCGTGATGGGCTTGACCTGGGCTCCAGGCACGAGTCGTTGGAATCCCTCTATGATCACACGCTCCCCGGCACGGAGCCCATCCTCGATAAGCCACTGGTCGCCTTGCCAGTCTGTCGCTTTCACGTCTCGAACTTCCACTTGATCGCCTTGACCGACAACATAGACCACTGCGCCTTTTGGCCCCTGCTGAACCGAGCGTTGGGGAACAAGGATGGCATTGGGCTTCGACACTCCATGAAATCGCACGGTCACGAACTGGCCGGGCAGCAATATCCGATCGGGGTTCGGGAACACCACCCGCGCTTGCCGGGAACCCGTCTCGGCCCGTAACCCAATATCCGCAAAATCCAATACGCCGTCATGCGCATAGGTCGTTCCATCCACGAAGATAATGGTGCCTGTCAGACTGTAGAGGCCGGGGTGTTGTATCCGTTTTGAAAGGGTATCCCTACGCCGTTTGAGCAGGAAGCTCTCCGGCGCGCTCACGATCACGTACATCGGATCGACTTGATGAATGACGGTCAGGAGATCAGTCTGCGCGGTAACCAGCCGACCTTGGTAGTACCGCGTTCGCTCGATCAAGCCGTCGACGGGAGCCACGATGAGCGTGTTGTCCAGATCGAACTTAGCTTTGATCAGATCGCCTCTTGCGGCCTCCAGCGCAGCGCGCGCGGCCAGATCTTCCGCGATCGCGTCGTCGACATCTTTCTGGCTGACGGCATCTTCGACGAGCAACGGTTTGACACGAGCCAGATTTTGCTTGGCCTGGACGACTCGGGCTTCAGCTTGCGAGACTCGTCCTTTCGCGCTTGCGAATGCGGCGTGGAAGGGGACGGGATCGATCTCGTAGAGACGATCGCCTTGTTTGACGTCGCGTCCCTCGGAAAACAAACGTCGATTGATGATCCCGGTGACTTGCGAACGAATTTCGACGATGCTCGAGGCTTCAGCTTGCCCGATAAACTCCGGCTCATCCGGAACCGTCTGCGAAAAGGTTTCGATGACCTGAACTTCCGGGATCGGACGAGGTGCGGAAGGGCCGGCTTCGCCTTTGCAACCGAACAAGCAAGAGATTCCCAGCAAAAGAACACAGCTCAATGCGGGTCTTTTGGGAGTCGTCTCGTTCATGACAATAGAGACTCAGAGATGCTCAGTATGGCCTACCGAATCACCGATCCTCAAGAGCACCTCCAGGAACTCGGCATGACGAAGCTTACACAAACTTGCCTCACTGAGCAGGACTCCGAGAATCGGGCTGGGATTGTTCCATCAGCCAGCGCAACATTTTCTCCGAACGAACGATACCAATCAGACGTCGATCGTCTTTGCTCTCGACCACCGGAAGCCAATCGGTGTCGTATCTACTCATCAAGTCACCGACCATCAGGCTCATCTCATCAGGAGTCACCGCAACGGGATCGGCGCGCATGAATTCATGAACGGTGGTCGACGGCCTATTCCCTTTTGCAAAGGCTTCGAACAGTTCATTCCTGGTGACGACGCCTTTCAATCGTCCCCGCCCGTCTAGGACGCTAAGATACTCCACCGAAAACTGGTCAAACATGCGAACAGTATCTTCAAACGTGTCGTCGGGAGAAAGGCAGTGGTCTGGAACCGCCTCCATGAATGTGTGCAGTGGATGGCGCTCAAGCGCAGTCCACGCGTGGCTCAAGTGCCGGTTCAATCTGGGTCGCCGCCACCTCAGCGCCTGAGCTATGGAATTGCGGAAAGGAGTCAGCGCTCCGGAGATTTTCGAGAAGACCTCTTTACCCATGACGAGCACCTCCACCGCCGTGCGGGCGCGGACGCTTCCGATGCGGACGCTTCCGTCAAGAAGCGCGATTTCTCCAAAAAACTCTCCGGGCCCGAACACCGTTAGAAGAGACTGTTGTCCTTCGGCGTCCCGTCGGAAGACTTCCACCTCGCCCTGTTCGATCACATAAAAACTCATCGCCGGCTCGCCTTCGACGAAGATGAAGTCACCGGGCCTATAATGGGCGCGCGCGATCCGCTCGGTTTGATTGATCCGCGGATGGGCCAGGTCACGCGGGAAGAACAGCTCCCAGGTCCAGTCGAAGGCGACTTTGATGCGGCGTGACCAAGACGGCGATTTCAGCAGATACACAGTTCGCCATAGCCACCACGCCGGAAAACCGGAAAGGCGTATACCCAACACTTCCGCGACGGCCTTCCGTTTTCCGATCCCGCACAATTGTCCCAACGGCTTGAAGAAAAACGGCCTGGTGGATTCACCATGCAGGACCCGAACGATGTTCTCCGCCGCTTGCCGCCCTTGCCGTTCGGCGAATTGACCTGTGGTGGGTGAGGCATGGCCGTCATAGGCATTCACGATATGGGCGCAATCGCCGACTCCCCAGAGATTCGAGGTACCGCGCACACGCATATCCGGATCGGTCAGGAGTCGACCCCGCTCCTTCGACACATCGAGCCGATGCACCAGAAGCGGAGCCGTGGTGCCTATCGTGCACACGGCCGTGGCGCCCCGAAGTACTCGGCCATCATGCAACTCGACGCCTTCAGCAGTCGCCGACACCGCGCGAGCGTTGAGAATCATGTGAATCCCGGCCTGCTCCATCTTGCTGCGGGCAAACTCCCGCAGCGTGGGGCTTACTTCCGGTAAAATCTGATCGCGGCTGTGCACCAGGGTCACGGTGAAGTCACGTGCGCTGAAGTTTCCGTAGAATCGCGCGCTGGCTCGGATCAAGTCATTGATCTCACCGGCTGTCTCCACACCGGTGAAGCCGCCGCCGACCACTACGAACGAGAGATACCACCGCCTCCGGTCCGGATCATCGCAGACTTCCGCTTTTTCAAGTTGTTCCATCACATGAAACCGCAAGGCCATCGCATCACCCACCGACTTGAGCGGAAACGCATGGTCTGCCATTCCAGGGACCAAGCTAAGATTGACTGCAGTCCCACAGGCTAGTACAGCATGGTCAAACGTCACCCGGCCCGGACGACCGTCATATCTTTCGTATTCCAACTCGGATGTCGCCAGGTCGATACGACGGACTTCTTCTGTTCGACAGCGGACCCCGGGCAGCATCTGACGTAACGGCGCTGTGACCGCACCAGGGTTGATCGAAGCCCCAGCCACTTCGGCCAGCAATGGGTAGAACACCATGTTGTTTTCTTGGCTGAATAGCACGATCTCACACATGTTCGTTGACAGCTTCTTCCGAAGAGTCTTCGCGCACTTCACCCCGGCAAATCCACCGCCGACGATGACGATCCGCCTCGTGTCCATGGCATTCATAACGAAACGTCCGTATCGAGCGGGCAGCTTATCAGTCGCCGAATTCGAAGATGTGGTGTGAGTCGGTTACCACACGCATGCCGGTGATACCGGCGGATTGGATATCTCCACTCGCACGATCACGAAGCACAGCCTCGAGTATCATTCCACCTCGATCGTGACCCTTGCTTCTGCTCCGAGGGCGTCATGATTGTGGCTTGCGGCCACAAGCTTGATCTCGTGCGAGCCGCGAGTCAGTCCCTTCACCACACCGGTAAAGGTGCGTTGATATTCACCGTCCACATAACAATGTATGTGCGTTGCTTCCGTGCCCTTCGTCAGCTTGTACCGCACTTCGACGGAATCCCCTTTTATCACTTCGCCCTGCGTTGGGCTCACGATCGTGAGCCGGCTGCCTTTGTTTTCGGCTGTCCAACCGGTCGTGCCTTCCCAGAATGACGACAGGACGACCAGCACCGTTACCATCACGATACGAATCATGTTGCACCTCGTTGAATGATTATCCCTATCTCGATCTGATGATCCTTGCTCCCCGCACCATGTGAGTGGCACGTCATACATCAGAGGATCGAACGGACAGCGCCGCCGTCCACACGAAGCGCTGCGCCGTTGGTTGCAGAGGACAAAGGGCTTGCGATGAACGCGACGAGGGCAGCCACTTCGTCTGTGGAGGCAAACCGTTTGAGCAACGAACTTGGACGGACGGTCTCAAAGAATTCTTTTTCCACCACAGAAGGCTCGACACGGCGAGACTTTGCCATATCACCGACGAACTTTTCGACGCCTTCGGACTTCGTCGGTCCCGCTAAGATCGAATTGACCGTCACGGCGGTACCCATGGTGGTTTCCGCCAGACCCCGCGCCAGCGCCAGCTGCATGGTTTTCGTCACGCCATAATGGATCATTTCAACCGGGATATTGACGGCGGATTCACTCGAGATAAAAATGATCCTCCCCCAGTTCTTCGTCTTCATCTTCGGCAGGTAATGGCGGCACAGTCGCGCACCGCTCATGAAATTGGTTTCGATGATCGACTGCCAGTCTTCATCGGAAATCGTCTCGAACGGCTTCGGCTCGTACGAGCCGAGGTTGTTGATGAGGATGTCGACCTGGGGAAAGGCATTGACGGTTTGCTTCACGGCTTTCGCCGTGCTCAGATCGGCAATGAGCGGTTCGAGCTTCGCGTGAAGATGTTTCTGGCGGATCTTTTCCATCGCCTCCGTCACCCGCTCTTTCGATCGGCCATTGATGATCACCGACGCACCCTCACCGGCCAGGGCCATACCAATGGCTAAACCGATACCTCCGGTCGAACCGGTTACGAGCGCAAGCTTGCCCGACAGTTGTAAGTCCATAGGTGGACCTCACTCAATCAATACAATGAACTTATAAATTCAGCGGTCTGATCGGGGCCATCACCGACGCAGGGTTGTTTTTCCATACCGACTCATCTGCATCCACATACAGCTCCACTTCATTCCCGTCGGGATCTTTTAGGTAAAGACTCTGGCTTACCGTGTGATCACTCATGCCGCCGATGGGGATCCCGGCTTGCTCCAACTCGCGCTTGGCCTGGCGTAGCTCGTCGAGATTGTCGCCGACTTTGATTCCGATGTGATAAAGCCCCCGGCGCATTCCGGACGGAGGACCGGGTACGTCGCCGACTTGGATCAACAGCAATTCATGATGCGTTCGACCGGAACTCAGCGCAGCGGCTGATCCATTGAAGATCCGTCCGACTTCCTTGAAACCCAACAGATCCCGGTAGAAACCGAGGGATCGGTCCAGATCTTTCACATAAAAGACCACGTGACCCAAATAATGGGCTTTCATATCCGCTCCTCCTGTGGACCGTTCCAATGTGTGATGACGCGTGTTTCGCGTTCGTACCCCAGCACGCTTACCGACGCGGTACCGAGTGCAAACAATCGGCCGGCATCAGGCGGAAGACCGAGCCAGCGGGCAGTCAGTATTCTCAAGATATGCGCATGCGCGAACAAGGCTATATCGCCGTCTGCCGCCACTGCCTGCTGAATAACCCGCTCGGCCCGATGACTCACCTCTTCAATCGTCTCTCCGCCGGGCACAGGGTCGGTCCAGATAGACCAACCCGGCACTTCAGTCCGGATTTCACTCGTGGTGCGGCCTTCGTAATCTCCGTAATCCCACTCCAGCAAATCATCGGTGACGGTTGCAACATCAAAAAAGCCTGCCAGTCGACACGTGTCGCTGGCCCGCCGAAGCGGGCTGCAGAGCACCCGTGCGAACGAGCGGCCCTCCAAATACCGGCCTAATGCCGCCGCCTGTCTCTGGCCGGCCGGCGTGAGGGTAATATCGGTTCTGCCTGTATGGCGTTTTGCAACACTCCATTCCGTCTCTCCGTGTCGGATGATCCAAATCGTCATACACTCGCCATGTGTATTCATTGAAACACGTAGATCGCTCATGCGCCAGTCACCCCACGCCTATCCCGCATGAACCTCAAAGGGAATACGTTATCATCCATGACAACTGTCATGGCAAACTCATACCACCCGCCGACTTCATGTGGCGGCGTTTCGTCCAATCCACTCACTGATAAGTCTCGGTCGGGGGCTGGATTGTGAGGACCCTTACGAACAGCGGATCAGGACTTCCTGATGGATGGTGAACATATCCCTTCGTTCACCGCTTCAGTTTGACAGTTATATGACAGAGTCGCTTCCCGCTACAACCGCCTCTAAAGCATCTTTGGTTGTCTGCGGTGGGTTACAAGACGGCAGGTCTATGACAATTCGCACGAAGCAGCAGGACGTGATGGGATTTTTCGCTATCGTCGTTCTCCCCTTGATCCGGCATTCAAAGTCCGATCGAGATTGAACGCCGCGCTGATCAGCGCCAAGTGGGTAAAGGCTTGGGGGAAGTTACCGAGCGCTTCCCCGCCGGTTCCAGTCTCTTCGGCATACAGTCCCACATGGTTGGCATAACCCAGCATCCGTTCGAATAGAAAGCGTGCCTCGTCGAGCTTGGCGCGGTCGACGCGTCCTGCCCGCGCCAAGGCTTCCACCAACCAAAACGTGCACATGTTGAAGGTTCCCTCTTTCCCATGCAGACCGTCCTCTCCCGTTTCGCTATCGTACCGATACACCAACCCATCGGACACCAGTCCACCGGATCTCGGTGATCGCGTGATAGCCGCGAGGGTATCCAGCATCCTCGGATCGTTCGGCGAGAGAAAAAACACAAGCGGCATGATGAGATTCGACGCGTCCAATGAATCGCTGTCGTAGTGCTGCACGAACGCCCGTCGCTTGGCATTCCACCCCTTCTGCATGATCTCTTCGTAAATCTGATCCCGAACGCGCAGCCACCGCGCGCGATCGGCCGGGAATGAGCGCTTATCGGCCAAGCGCAGTCCTCGATCCATCGCGACCCAGCACATCAATTTGGAGTAAACGAACTGCCGGCGTCCGCCTCTGGTTTCCCATATCCCTTCATCCGGCTGCTGCCAGTTGTCACACAGCCAATCGAGCCGGCGCCTGATTCTCACCCAGGTGTCATGGCCGATCGGGATCGCGTGTTTGTTATAGAGGTACGCGGCGTCGAGCAGTTCGCCGTAGATGTCCAGCTGTAGCTGATTGTACGCGCCGTTGCCGATGCGCACGGGCTTCGCGCCACAGTAGCCGTCGAGATGATCGAGCGTCTGCTCCGTCAAATCGTGCCGGCCGTCGATTCCATAGACGATCTGGAGACTGCCGTCCGCCTCGACCTCTTTGGCCCGCTCCGCCAGCCAATTCATGAAGCGGTCCGCTTCCTCGGTGAATCCGAGTTTCAGAAAGCCGTAGACGGTGAAGGCCGCGTCACGCATCCACGTGTACCGATAGTCCCAATTCCGGATGCCGCCGGGAGTTTCGGGCAAGCTGCAGGTCGGCGCGGCGACGATGGCGCCGGTCGGCTCGAACGTCAGGAGCTTCAGGCACAGTGCGGATCGATGAACCATTTCACGCCATCGTCCGGTATACGTGCATCGTGACAGCCAGTGACGCCAGTACTTCACGGTCTGCTCGAACATGTCGTCGGCTTCGCCTGACGATGGACAGAAACCACAGCTTTCATCGGATTTGATGGGCTTGATGACGAAGACTGCCGACTCTTCTTCCTGCAGAACGAATACCGACCGTACTCCCCGATCATCGACCATGAGAGGGATATCTGTTGCCAGGCCGAGACTGAGACCGTCGGAATGAAAACAGGCTCCTTGCTTCGTCAGCTGCGTACGATGAGGACTTCGAGCATAGTTGAAGGCCGGATGGCAACGGAGTTGAAACTTCATGCTTCCCTGCGTCACACGGACCCGCCGAATCAGCTCGTGCTGCCGCGGCGATTCCGAAGGCAGACCGGCCGGCATGAAGTCCAGAATTTCGGCGACACCGGTCGGTGCATGAAAGCGCGTCACCAGCACGTTCGTGTCCGGCCAGTAGAGCTGTTTCGGAGAAATGTCCGTATCGACGGCAGCGATCTCGAATCGGCCGCCCTTTTCATCGTCGAGAATAGCCGCAAACACACTGGGCGAGTCGAAATGAGGAACGCATAGCCAATCGATCGATCCGTTCAGACCGACCAACGCCGCCGTACGCATGTTGCCGATGATGCCGTAATTCTGGATCGGTTGATAACTCATCCGCTCAGCTCACACTTACCCCAGCATTCAGGCGATCGACGAATCGGGCTCAGATGGTCTACCGGCAGCACAGCATTTTTGGAGCATACGACACCGATAGCCGGCCACGACCATGCTTGTTCATCAAGTCTCCCGCCATCAAACTCTTATCATATCATTGGGAGTCACGGCGAGGGGATCGGCGCGCAGGAATGGCCCGCATCTTGTCATTCGTTCTGCTTCGCCGTCGAATCGAGGATTTCCCGAACTTTGCGGAGGAAGACGTCCGGAGTAAACGGCTTCTGAAGAAAAGCGGTTTGGCGGTGTTCGACGCCGTGACGGATGACAGTGTCCTCGGTGTAGCCCGACATATAAAGAGTCTTCATCGTCCGTCGCTCGGCAGTCAAACGTTCGGCCAATTCACGGCCATTCATCCTTGGCATCACCACGTCCGTAACCAATAGACGAATGGAGTCCGGTCGTTCCTCCGACACCCGCAAGGCTTCTTCCGGTGTCCCTACCGCCAACACAGTATAGCCGGATTCTTCCAAGACCGAGACGATCAAGGCGCGAAGCAAGTCTTCATCTTCAACCAACAAAATGGTGTCGGAACCGCGGGGGGTCGCCGCGAGAGACGGGGCCGGGTCCTGAACCTGCGCCGCCGTGCCGACCTTCGGAAGATAGATGGTGAACGTCGAGCCCCGGCCCACTTCGCTGTCGACGGCGATGGCCCCTCCGCTTTGCGTGACGATACCGTAGATGATCGATAGACCGAGACCTGTGCCTTTTCCCACCTCCTTGGTGGTGAAAAAGGGGTCAAAGATCCGGTCCAGGATCTCCTTGCTCATGCCGCTGCCGGTATCGTGCATGCGAAGCATGACGTAGGGGCCGGACCGGGGGAGGGCGAGATTCCTGGCGGACGCTTCGTCCATTTCGACCGTTCCGGTTTCCAGCGTCAGCCGTCCACCACGCGGCATGGCATCACGGGCATTGACAGCGAGGTTGATAATCACCTGATCGAGCTGTCCCGGGTCGCCATGGATCAAGCTCTGGTTTCGGTCCGGCACGAAGACCAAGTCGATATCCTCGCCAATCAAACGATGCAGCATCGGCACGATGTTGGTCACGACGGCATTGAGAGTCAATACCTTCGGTTGGAGAATCTGCCGACGGCTGAACGTCAGCAGCCGTTGGGTGAGGCTGACGGCTCGATCTCCGGCTTTGAGAATATCTTCGGCCATTTTCCGCTGCGGGCTTGTGGGCCCCAGACTCTTTAGGAGGATCTCGCCGTAGCCATTGATGACCGTCAATAGATTATTGAAGTCATGCGCCACGCCGCCGGCCAGTTGCCCGATCGCTTCCATTTTGTGCGCCTGACGGAACTGTTCTTCCAGAGATTTCTGGTGGGTAATGTCGCGGAGCGTCCCCAAGGTGCCGATGACGCGGCCCTCGGTGTCAAACGTCAGCCGGGCGTGCGCTTCAATCCATCGAACGCTGCCGTCCTTCGTCTGGTAACGGACCTCGTGAAAGCCATAGTCCTTTCCCTGACTGCTCGGAAGCTGGAACAGCTCTTGATGGTGCCGGCGATCTTCGGGATGGACGAAGTTCAGGCTGTTCGTTCCGATGCTCTCGGCAAGGGTGAACCCGGTGATATCGGTCCAGGCCGGGTTGAGAAACGTCCATCGACCGCGGGCGTCCGTCCGGAAGATGACGTCCCGAACCTGGTTCACCACGGACTGGTACCGATGTTCGCTTTCACGCAGAGCTTGTTCCACTTGTTTCCGTTCGGTGATGTTCTCCATAATCCCGGCAAGGCGATAGACCTTTCCGGACGGATCCCTAACCGGAAACGCACGGTCACGGATCCAGCGGGTCGACCCGTCTGGGTGCACGACCCGATACTCCCTATCATGGGCGCCGAGCCGTTGGCTGGAAGAGACCGCTTCGACAATACTGGGCCGATCCTCCGGATGGATTGCATCGGACCACGACCGCGGCGATGCGTATAGGCTCTCGCACGTGCGGCCCCAAATGTCTTCGTATGCGGGGCTCACGTAAAATACTTGGTCCCTTCCCGGATCGGTCAACCAGAAGACTTCTCGGATGTTTTCGGTGATCTGCCGCAGCAGTTCCTGGCTCTCTCGCAAGGCCGTCTCAGCCTGCTGATACCTCGCTACTGACTCCGCCAGACGCAGATTGCCATTCGCCACCACGTCCCTGTACAGGCGACGCTGACGAGTCCTTGCGATGGCCTTCTC
Organism: uncultured Nitrospira sp.; assembly: GCA_964587955.1. Classification (GTDB taxonomy): domain Bacteria; phylum Nitrospirota; class Nitrospiria; order Nitrospirales; family Nitrospiraceae; genus Nitrospira_D. The sequence goes on along the minus strand of CAZPNQ010000003.1, from coordinate 60,806 downwards.
CAATTCCAGAGCGATGGTCTCGCGCTCCGAGGCCGGAAGGCACAGTACTTCTCTTCCTAAACCCGGCGTGAATTGCAGAGACTGCGCCAACTGGCGGTGACGTTCCTGCAAACAGAGCAACACCATCGTCACGTATTTGTCCACGACGGACACGCGTCGGGCCAGTCGCAGCGGATCCTTCAACCGTTCACCCATGACGACCGCGTCCACCTTCCCCGGCTCCAGTTCCAGTCGAGCCAGAAGTTGATCGGGGTCGACGACATCGGCAGTGAAAGCAGACATCCCCAACGACGAGCATCCACAGAGGAAGGCCGCCATATCCGGGCTGACATCAAGGAGCAGGATAGTTCCCATACAGGATAGCTCCCATACAGGTTAATCGCCCAACAGTGGTTGGCCGAGCAGGGCGCGCCCGGTCCAGATACGCAAGAGTTCCGTGGTCGGCGCCATCACGTGCGCCGCGCGCGCGTCGCGCAGATACCGTTCCAGCAGGGAGTTTTCTCGATAGCCGATGCCGCCCATCAATGTCATGACTTCGTTGGTCACGTGAACCACGCAGTCCGCCACCTCCGCCTTGGCGGACATGAGGGACAGCAGGGCTTCAGGCCCTCCTTGATCTCCTTCGGCCGCCGCATGATAGATCAGCCGTCTGGTCCGTTCGACTTCGGCCCACAAGCTGCCCAGGCGATGCTGCAGAACCGGCTGCTGTCCAAGCGTCGACGCATTGTGCGCGTATTGGCGGGCAGCCAGATGGCCGCGTGCCTGATCCAGCGCGGCAGTAGCAAGCCCCAGATAGGTGCCGGCCATGGCCATCAGAAAATACGGGGTGACCACCTCGAAGACGTACCAGAGTTGGTCTCCGACTTCTCCCAGCAGACACTCCCGTTGCACCGTTGTTCCGCGCAGCTCGACAGTGCGCGAGGCATTCCCTCGCATGCCGATTCCCGCCCATGGCTCGCTCCAGATCAACCCGCTCGCCTTTCCAGGCACAACCAGACAGGAAAATTCTCCGGGTGATGCCAAGTCGGTTGCCATCACGGAGATCACGTAGGAGTCTGCACGGTCTCCATTGGTGACGAACGTTTTGGTGCCGGTGATCTGAAACTGCGCCGATGACGTCTCAAAGAACTTAGTCTGCGGCAGGTAGAAATGCGATCCGGTGCCCGGTTCGCTAAGGGCCAGTGTGGTGAGATGCTCGCCTCGGACGATGGGTGTGAGGAACTGCTGTTGCTGGAAAGGTGTAGCCTTCGCCGCGATGACGGCCGTACCGACGCAGTGCATGCCGAAACACAGCGCCGTGGAGGCACATTGTTTCCCGATGATTTCGCACACCTGCGCAAGGGCCAGCAAGCCGAACCCGAGGCCGCCATTCGCCTTGGGGACGACGAGGCCGCCCAGTCCCGCTTTTTGCAATGCACGGATGCTCTGTTCAGGCCAACGTCCCTCTCGATCGACCATGGAAGCATCAGGCGCAGTCACGTCGCGGGTAATTTTACTGACGAGATCGATGACCCGATCGAACTCGTGTGACGGCATGGTGGTTTCCTCACTGTGAAGGTTAGGGCTTGAAGAGGCAGTGAGGTTGTATGGTACACGAACATTCTATTAGGGTCAATATTTTAGGGCCAACATTTGCCTCACACAGGAAAGATGTAAAGACTTCGCGTCCACAATCTTAACTTCATCTACCCCTGGCGTAATCTAGATTATGGAAGAATGGTGGGTTTACGAAATTAGTGTCCGATGGTTTAGTTCACATCGTCGAGGGTCACTGAGTATGATGCATGCGTCGTTCGCCGATTCCATGCCGCAATGCCTCGACATCCACTTCCTGTTCCAAGCGATGCAGCGCCTCGTCACTGATCGTGCCTTCATCCCGGAGCCGGATCAACGCGGAACGCTCGGCTGCCAAGGTTTCTTCCCTGAGTCGAAGGAAGGCCTCACTCGTCTCTTTCTTGCAGTCAGGATCGATCTCAGCACCCGGCGAAAACCGCCGTAGACGTTGACCATAATGCAATTCCAACTGTTCGACATGAATCGGTTTCGGCCAATCCTCGTTAGTCAATTCGTTCAGACGTGACAATGCCGCGCCGGCCGCCTGCTTCCGCGCGTGCATTTCTTCTTCCTCTCCCTCAGACCCGCCCGTTACTCCAAGCGTCCGTATCAGAGGAGCCAACGTCAACCCTTGGGCGACCAGCGTGGCAAGAATCACCATAAAGCTGAGCAAGATGATTTCCGACCGGAAAGGAAATGGTGCGCCGGTGCTGGTTGCAACGGGCAAGGCCATTGCGGCGGCCAACGTCACGATCCCCCGCATACCCGTCCAAGCCACCAAAAAAATATGCGGCCACGGCGGCATCGGGTCTCGGGCACGGAGCGTTGGACTCAGATAGCGGGGGATCGTTGCGATCAAGGGTACCCATCCCAATCGAACGATAATGGCCGCCACGCTAATGAGTATCCCGCCGATCGCGATGGGCAACAACCGATCCGACGGAACGGCTTCCATGAGCGTGTCCAACTGCAAACCGATCAGGATGAAAATCACACCGTTCAGCACGAATACGACCAAATCCCATACGGCACGTCCCTGAAGCCTGGTGATCGGCGCAACCACTTTGCTGAAGTGTTGTCTTAGGTAGATACCTCCGGCAACGCAGGATAAGACAGCGGAGGCATGAATTGATTCCCCGATCACCCAAGCCACGTAAGGAGCCAATAACGTCGCTGCGATCTCAGTAAAGCTGTCCCCAATGGCATGGAGTGCCCATCGCGTCACCCACCCGACCAGAATTCCCACGGCGACGCCGGCCACCGCCGCATACACGAATTGGAACAGCGCCTCGCTTAGTACAAAACCCCCGCTGACGACTGCTGCCACGGCGGCCCGATAGAGGACCAATGCCGTTGCGTCATTGATGAGACTTTCGCCTTCGAGGATCGTCACGATCCGGCGCGGCATGTTGAGCCGTTTGCCGATGGCCGTGGCCGATACGGCGTCCGGAGGAGAAACGATAGCACCGAGGGCAACGGCTTCCGCCCAGCCGAATCCCAACACGGCATGCGCGACGATCGCGACGGCCGCTGTGGTAACCAGCACAAGCCCCACGGCCAGGAGCGAGATGGGGCGGAGGTTCTGGCGGAAATCACGCCACGAGGTGAAATAGGCCGCCGCCCATAAGATCGGAGGCAAAAAGACCAAAAAGACCAGATCGGGATTCAGGGTAACAGCGGGCAATCCCGGCACCATGGCCAGGAGAAGCCCTCCCACGACCAGTAGAATGGGATAGGGAATCAAGATCTTGCGCGCAACGGTCGTGAGAGCCAGCACGATCGCAAGCAGCAATATAATGATTTCGAGTTGGTGCAGGCTTTCCATCTCGGGACAAAACTGAATAAAAAAGCGGTCTTCCATCCGGTTCCGTCAGTAAGAGAAAGGGAACCGTCGCTTACCGTTATTTCTCTGGCACCAATATGGGAGCACCTTTCTGCTTAAGAAAGAAGACCAAAAACTTCGCGGGCTTTGTATCGCTCGCGTTCCGTCCCCCCACATGCACATCGTTCGGACCTTCGTAGAAGGTCTGGCCCGCCGTCAACGTGATCGGTTGATGACCTTCCAGCTGCATGATGATGGAACCTTCTAGCACGTACACAAAGACATGCGCATTATGGCGGTGGGCTTGGTCACTGGCTCCAGGAGGATAATCGACCGTAATCATCACGGCTTCCTTACCTGGCATGCCTGAAAGATCTTTTGATGTGAGGGGTGCAACCTTCGTTTGCTGAGCAAGCAGCGGCATACACATAAAAAACCAAAGGCTGATCGAGAAAAGGATCTTCCTCATCATTCTCATCCTTTCTAGAACTAAAGCGAGTCGGACCAGCTTCAGGCTTATCGCGAGAAACCAGATAACGCACGAGGTTCATAATCTAAACCCCGATCGCGATCTTTCAATTCGTTACATTACTTTTTCGCACCGGTGTCATAATAAAACCTCTCGTGGACGATCTTGCCGTTCTTCCATTTTGCAACGGACACCTGTTCCATATGAACCGGCTGCCCGTTCGTCGCGATGAAATCCATCGTACATTCATAAAACGTCACGTTGTCGCCAACACCTGTTGCCGTGACGTTGAACCCTTTCCACTCTTTCACGCCGCTCAGGAATTGCTTTTCGCGTTCGATGTTGGCTGCCAAGCTTTTTGTCGGCGGGTTTGCATTGTCTTGCATCACCGTGTCCTTGTCATAAAACTCGTTCATGGCGTCGATGATCTTGCCCTGACGGACGTAGCCGAATAGGTCGTTCAGTCGTTGTTGCAAATTTTGATCGCTCATCGTCGAACTCCTTTCTTGTTTTGTTTGGAGGCCAATACGATTCCCGCTTTCTGCACCTCATGGTACGGCAGCAGCCAGACCAATGATTCATCGCTGAGGTCGCCGACCTGAATCCGATTGCCCCAGGGATCTCGAAAGTCGCAGCGAAAATCAGGGTGGAGTTTCAGCTTATACTTCTTCGTCAGTTTGTTGCGAACGTCCTGGATTTGCTTGGCGTCGCGAACCATGAGTCCGAAATGTTTCACCCTATCCGGTTGCAACTTGTCGACTTCGAAAATCGCCATGAACTGATGCTCGCCGAGCTTGCACCAGGCCGCTCCCTCCCCACCACGTAACATCTTGAGGCCAAAGACGTCCGAGTAGAATTTCACCGCTTTCTTCGCGTCGGTGACTTCGATCACGACGTGATTGCAGCCGTAGACTTGAACTGACATGGTTGACCTCGTACCCGTTAAGATTGGACGATGCTGGGCATGCTCGGACGACCTTTTTTGATCGCGGAGACGAGTACATCGACTGGTTGCGCTCCTGAGATTCCATAGCTGTTTTCGAAAACGAAATACGGCACTCCTCGAATGCCTAATCGGTGACCGACTGATTCTTCAGCTTTGATTTCCGCGACCCCTTCATCGCTTTCAAGAAATGCGGCCGTCTTCAGTCCCGCACGATCAGCCAACTCTGCAAGCACCGATACAGAACCGATGTCGAGGCCTTCTTCGAAATAGCCTTTAAACAATTGATTCACCACCGCATCCTGTCGGCCTTGAAGACCGGCATGCCAAATCAGCCGATGGGCAAGGAAGGTGTTCGGAGTTCTGGCGATCTTCTCGAAAGCGAATGGGATCTTTTCGATACCCCCGATCTCCAGCAATCGTTGCTCCATCTCTTTGAATCTAGCCAAGCTGCCGAACTTATCCTCGAGATAGGCTGTTCTGTTCATCCCATCCTTTGGCATCGTTGGATTCAACTGAAACGGCCTCCATGCCACATGGATCTTCATCGTGTTGTGTACCAGCTGCAATGCCCGTTCAAGCCTCCGCTTGCCGACATAGCACCAGGGACAAATCACATCCGAGTAAACGTCGATGTGCAATACTGCATCCTGATTATTCATACGCTTCGCCCTTCACGCTCCACGAACGACGCCCTTCTCACAGCATGCTCTGTAATGCCTGATGCAGCGTGACCGTACCCCGAACCAGCTTGGCCGGATGCTCGTACTCGATCGCGCCTTTTGAGAAAGCGGTGTACATTTCTTCGAATAGCTTCGCGGCTTCATCTGAAAACCCGAATGATGTGAATGCCGGAACAACGGCACTCAGGGGCGCAGGTTGCGCCGTTACCGTCTTCCCTAAAATCTGACCAAGCGCTGACGCGACTTCATCGGGGCTGTACTCTGCCGGACCTGCCATTTCCACGATCTGCTTGCCTAGTCCACCGGCAACCAGATGTTCCGCTCCGATCCTTCCGATATCCTTGGTCGAAATCATGGGAATTTTGACGTGAGGCGCAAGGAATGTCGGAAGAACTCCTTCCGCCTTCGCCGCCCCGATTACCGATGCCCAGTTTTCCATGAAATAGCACGGTCGGAGGATGGTCAGCGCCTTGGCGCTATCGCCAAGCGCATGCTCGCCATAACTGGCGGTTCGAATCGGGCCCGTCGCTCCTGTGAGGTGTCCACCGACCGACGATAGAAACACCGCATGTTGAACGCCGCTTTTCTTAACGGCTTCTGCAGCACGATCCACCCTCATTCGCCGCTCCGTCAACCATGCCACAGCGCCATAATTCGGCGGCACCATCAGATACACGCCTTTTGCTCCTTCAAATGCCTTGGTCAATGCCGGCACATCATCGAGAGACGCAACGGCAATCTCCGCCCCTTTGGTTTTCCACCTGTCGCCCTTCTCTGGCGAACGGACGATGATTCTCACCGCCTGTTTTTTGCCAAGCAAGGTCTCTACGACCGCAGCTCCGGTATTACCTGTCGCCCCTACAACAACATACATGATAGGTCCTCCTTCTCCTGGTTGAATTCCCGATCAAACGTTGACGCATCACCATTCTTGAATGTGACGAGCGTCGACAGCACACAGTCTGAACGTCAATCTGAATCTAGTCCTGGCAACTTACATTCCAGGAGAACCATTAGCGTATGGAATCGCCGATCCGGTTGTAACTAGTAAATATTCGCGGCTTGAACACTAGACCAGAGTAAAAGGGAGGAATCAAATCAGTGTCGAAGTAGCGTCACAGTGCCGAATGGTCGGCTCCTGTTGAGCATCTATGGTACCTTTGGTGAAGAACCCAGTATGATGGCTTTTGACCTGCGAGCTTATCTGGTGCTCTTCATTGCAATCACCGCATGGCCGTTCTTCCCACAATCAGCGGCCTCGGATGACCTCCCCCGATCCTCTCGAGTAGGCCCGCTCAGACTTCCACTCGTCTCTTACGAACGAATTGCGATCGCCACCGTCTTAGCGCATCCGGATCGTTATCAGATGAAAGAAATCAGGCTGTCCGGAACCGTCACGGCCATTCAGACAGAGACGGTCACCAATAGACTGATCTGCGGGCTAGTCCACGAACGGACGACGCTTATGATTGAAGATGACAGCGGACAGATCGAGGTAATCGATCAAGGAGCATGCGGCAGAAATGTCAGTTCATTGAAAGCGGCTACGTTGAAAGTAGGTCAACAGATCGATCTGTTGGTCCTTATCATGTTCGCGAAATATGCCGACCGCTCAAAGGCGTCATTGGAAGCTACAATTCGTTTCCTCGATTTCATTCGACACTGACCGGATCAATTTTCGCCACAACCAATCTTCGCCTCTATGCCCAGCCGTTAACCCTCGTCGTTTTCAGACACTTCGCCGTCGCCTCGGCACAAGACGGCCCAGTCTATGACTCTTTAATCCAAAGTCTGACGGTACCGTTTCACGCCGATTGCCAATGCGACGATAGCAAAGAGAGCGATCTGCCATAACTGAAGCACGATTTCCTCCACCCCATTTCCTTTGAGCATGATGCCCCGTACGATCCTAAGAAAGTGGGTAAGCGGCAGCACCTCACCGATCGTTTGTGCCCACTGAGGCATACCGCGGAACGGAAACATGAACCCCGAAAGCAGGAGCGACGGCAAAAAGAAAAAGAATGAGAGCTGCACGGCCTGCAACTGGTTCTGAGCCATAGTAGAAAAAGTAATTCCCATCGCCAGGTTGGCTGTAATAAAGACGAGCGCGGCTAGAAATAGCATCGGAATGTTGCCATACACCGGCACCTTGAAAAGCAGATGGGCCGCCAGGAGAATGAGCATCACTTGGACATAGCCCACAAGAATATAGGGCAGCACCTTGCCGATCATGACTTCGAACGGCCGCGTCGGCATGGAGAGCAGGTTTTCCATGGTGCCTCGTTCGCGCTCACGTGTAATCGCCAAGCCTGTGATCATCACCATCGTCATCGTCAACACCACACCCATCAAACCCGGCACGATGTTGTACTGTGTAATGGCCTCGGGATTGTATCGCGCGTGAATTCGCAGATCGATGGGGTCATCGCTTCGGGAGAGAAAGGCCAGAGGCCCGGTCAGATCTTGCCGGAGTGCCGTCGCTGCCAAGACTCGCAATGAACCGATGGCGTTGCTGGTTGCCGCCGGATCCGTTGCATCGGCCTCGACAAGGATAGCAGGTTTCTCACCGCGCACGACGTCACGCGAAAAGTTGTATGGAATGTTGATCACGAACTGCACGTCGCCCCGAGCGAGGACCTCGTCTGCCTCTCGCTCGCTCATCACCTGCCGAGTGACTTCGAAGTAGTCGCTGTTCCGTATCGCCTGAAGAAGTGTTCGTCCATGAGGACCATAATCGGCGAGAAGAACCGCCGTCGGTAAGTGCTTCGGGTCTGCATTAATGGCAAAGCCGAAGAGGATGAGTTGGATCAACGGAATACCGATCATCATCCCGAACGTCACCCGGTCTCGGCGCATCTGAATGAACTCCTTGACGACGATGGCCCAGAAACGTGAGAGAGAAAACATCCGGCGCAGGCTCATGATGTGACTTCACTCAAAGATCGATGCATGAGATGGATGAACACATCTTCCAGACTCGTGGGCACACGTTGCCATTCATACGGTGCAGTATGAAACGCGGAAACCGTTGCTTCGAGTGCGACAGGCTCGTCTCCGCTCACATGTAACCGATCGCCAAACGCGACGGCTTGTTGCACGCCAGGTAGCCGGCGCAAGGTTTCCGCGAATTGCTGGAGATCCGGTCCATTCACGGACCAGGTGGTAAGGTGGGCCTGGGCGATGACGTCGGCGACAGTTCCATAGGTGAGTAACTTCCCATGGGCGATGTAGGCAAGGCGATGGCAGCGCTCGGCTTCGTCCATATAGTGGGTGGTAATCAAGAACGTGAGCCCTTCGGCGGCCAATCCGTGAATCTGTTCCCAAAATTCTCTGCGTGCTTTCGGATCGACGCCGGCCGTCGGCTCATCCAAGAGCAATACCTGTGGCCGATGGATCAGACAAGCCGCTAAGGCGAGCCGCTGCTTCCACCCTCCCGACAACTGACCGGCCAACTGTTCTCGTCGACTGGCGAGGCCCAACCGTTCGAGGCTCTGCTCGACGGCTTCGCGGCGACGATTGACTTCAAACATCCGGGCGACGAAATCAAGATTCTCGACGATGCTCAGGTCTTCGTAGAAGCTAAAGCGCTGGGTCATATAGCCCACAGCGGCTTTGATGGATTCGCTTTCGGTGATAACGTCGTAGCCAAGACATGTACCGCTTCCTTCATCCGGGCGCAAAAGGCCACACAGCATGCGGATAAACGTGGTCTTGCCGCTCCCGTTCGGCCCGAGAAAACCGTAAATCTCGCCGCGACGTATCTGCAACCCGATGTTGTCAACTACGGTCCGTGACCCAAACCGTTTCGTCATGCCGTGCACGTCAATGGCCAAGTCTTGTCCGTTCACATCCTGTTTCATCACGCATCGTTGAATTGCACATCTACCGGCTGACCCGGATGCAGATCGCGTGCAGCATCGTGATCGAACTGGGCCTCAACCAAAAAGACCAGTTTCTTACGGTTCTCCTGGCTGTAGATGACCGGCGGAGTATATTCTGCCCGTGGCGAAATGTAGCTCACCTTCCCCTGAATCGAGCCTTGCACACCATCCACCGTAATCTGAACGACATCACCAAGTTTGATGATCCCTACCTTTGTCTCGGAAACAAACATGCGCACCTTGATATGATCGGGCGGCAACAAGACAATCACGGGACGTCCGGCCTCTACCCATTCTCCTTCGCGATACAGGGTGTCGAAGACAAGCCCCGCCTTCGGCGCCGCTTGTCGTTTCTGGGCGAGAGCCCATTCTGCCTTGCTCAAGACTGCTTCCTGTGCGCGAACCTCTGCTTCGGCTGCCGCGATTTGATCCACACGAGCCCCCAACAGCGCCGTGTGCAGATCGGCTTCCAGTTGCGCCACTCGTTGCTGATTCTGATCCCGCGTCGCACGAGCGCGATCCACTTCCATTTCCACTGCAGCACCGGGGATAGACTTGAGGCGTTCCTGTCTCCCGACTTCTTGCCTAGAAAGACGGAGCGTGGCCTGTGCATATTTCAGCTGGGCCTTGAGTGATTCGATCTCGGAAGGACGTTTTCCCTTCCTGGCATCCTCAAAGTTGGCCAGTGCCTGACCGAGTTTCTTCTCCGCTTCATCGCGGGTGGCTTTCTCCGAGACCTGCTCCAACGCGAACAGGGGATCACCTTCACTGACCTGGTTCCCACGACGTACAGGCAAAGATGCGAGCGCACCGGCATAGGGCGATGCGATATAGACGTACTCTCCTTCGACGTAGCCCTGGACTCGATCAGACGGTGGCCGCTCGCAGCCCGACTGGACCAACGTCACCACCAGAACGCATGCCAGAATCGGCCACTGTATGATTCCTGTACGATCTATACTCATCGGTTCACCCGATTGCGGTGACTGCGTAGTGCTCCATCAAGGATAATTCGAATGATCGACACGTATCCGGCTTCCACCGTCAAGCCGAGTTCCGCCAATTTGGGAGGATTCATGATCGTCTGGACAGCCCCGAGTAGGATCTCAATGATGAGATGAACAGGAATATCGTTTCTGATAAGTCCGGTCTTCTGGCCTTGTTCGAATAGTTCGCCAAAGTGATGGCGGATCAAATTCCGTCGACGCGTTTCGATTACCTGAAACAGCTCGGGGAGCTCGCGACCGATGTCCCTCACAAATGATGGTTGAATTTCAGCTGTATGTCGTTGCACACAATCCAGCAGGTTGCGGAGAGCCGTCTCGACGTTCTGCCCATCAGTCGATTTCAAATGCTTGAGTTCCGCTTCGACTTCCGAGAACTTCTCCTGCAGGATTGCTTGGACCAGTGCCGCCTTGCTGGGAAAATGCGCGTACAAGGTTTTCTTGCTCATCCCAAGTTCAGCGGCGATATCATCCATGCGGACCGTTCTGAATCCGTGGGTAAAAAACTGTTTTCTGGCGGCGCTAATGACCCTATTGGCCGTGAAACGACTAGAGAGGGTTTTATCTATCGACATCTTCATAGTGACCGCATAAGTACCAAAGAAACTTATATAGTGTTATAAGTTTCCTGCTGAGTTGTCAACTATGGAGAAATTTCCATTCTCTTTCCAAAGCCCTCTCTTATTACTGAACGTAGGTGTTGGTGATCCGAGAGAGCTGGACTGATTGCGCGTGGCGGAAGTCGATAGGGGACAGATACAGCAAAGGCTCTTCTAGAAAACTATCGATTGTGCTGGCAGGGGTGCGGGTGTAGGCTTTCCTCGATCTATTACCTATTGGCGCTATTCCCACCCGCTGACTTCATAACCTTTTTCCTTTAGACAACTTGTGACGGCATCGGCATAAGGTGGTTCAGGTTCCAGCGGTTTGAACGTTCCCCCAAGTAATCCAACGACCAATCCGAGTCCGCTACCGGCGGCGGCCCCGATGGCCACTCCGGGTAATCCTCCCACCACTCCCGCCGAAGCGCCGACCGCGCCGCCAAGTGTCATACCGAGCACCGCGCCGGTTGCAGCGTTCACGCTTTGATTGGTCCCTGGACGCACCCCGGTCTTTTCAACCTTCTTACGGCAGGATTCGATCTCCTGTTGAGCCTGCTGCTTGCCATACAAGTGGAGTTGTTTATTCGACCGTAGGATCGGTTGTGGCCCGGCGCAGGCAGTGATAGTGACAAAAAGCACGATTCCAACCGGCCACAATCGATTGACCACTGAAGTCTCCTAGGATGCCTTCTCTGTGTTTCTTCACTTCTCATCCTTTAGAGTAAATGTCGAGGGTTTTTCGATTGTGCACATCCTCAAAGGTTTGGTTTGGCAGATGGGTGGGCACTCCGCTTCGCATTATCCGAGCACATTCCTCTATTCACCACTCAGATTGGGCATCGCGGTCGTTTCGATCGCCCGCATCCAACCATGACTGTTCCTTGTTTTTTGATTTTTATATCTCTAGGGCTGCGTACGGGAGGAGTTCCTTCTACGCGCATGCATCGAGCACCCGAATAATCGCAGTTTTAATCAATCCCTCTTCTTTCATCTCTCTGGCAGAACGGATGGGTAGGTACTTTACTGCGCGCATTGTCCGAGCACATTCCGATCGTGCGCGGACAGCGAGCACAAGTACCTACCCATTCGTTCTGACCTCCTTCACTGCCAGCCTGTCACTTCATATCCTTTCTCTTGCAAACACCGGTTCACGAAATTCGTGTAGGCCTGGTTCGGCTGAGAAGGGCCGGCGGCATGGAACAATCCGCTCAAGAGTCCCCAGACCGCTCCGCTTGCCGCGCCGATCATCGATCCTCGTCCCACCCCTCCGAAAATCGCTCCCCCAACCGCCCCACTCGCGGCACCGGCTCCAGCGCCGACTGCGGTATTCGTCGCAACATGCCTTCCTTTTCCCCCACTACTTTCCTCCGCGCCCGCCGACTCCGCCAACTGACGGCAGGCTTCGATATCGCGGTCGGCCCCATCTTTTCCCACCGACTGCAGCTGAGCATTGGGATAGAGCACCGGACGTGCGCTGGAACAGGCTGAGAACATCGATAGTGCGAGGACGGCGCACACTCCTATTCGCATATCGGCATTCCGGTAGGAGTTAGGACAAGGCTAAGGTTGAGGTCGAGTGCAATCGAGAAAATGGTCTTCTTCGATTTCTTCTCAGCCTCAAGCCTTAGCCTGCTTTAGAAGATCGCTTTGACGAATTCGAGTATCGCGCGTTGCATGTCCGAATCGTCAGTGATCGGACGAGCGACGGCAACGTCACAGGCCCGCTCGGGTGGTACGCCTTGCTTGATCAAAGTACCGGCGTAGATCAACAGTCTGGTGCTGACGCCTTCCTCCAATCCATGGTTTCTCAGGTTACGGACCTTTTGGCCGAGCTTGATGAGACTTCCGGCGATCGCAGGCTCCACCCCCGCCTCACGCTGAACCACCATCGCTTCGATGTCCGGCGCGGGGTAATCGAATTCAATCGCCATGAATCGCTGCTTCGTACTTTGCTTCAGATCCTTAAGCACGCTCTGATAGCCGGGGTTGTAAGAGATCACCAGCATGAACTGGTCGGCCGCCTCCACAATCTGGCCTTTTTTCTCGATCGGAAGTACCCGCCGGTCGTCGCTGAGGGGATGGATGATGACGGTCGTGTCCTTTCTGGCTTCCACCACTTCGTCAAGATATACAATGGCCCCATGTTTGACCCCGAGGGTCAAGGGCCCATCCGTCCATACGGTATCCTGCCCCTTCAGGAGATACCGGCCCACCAAGTCGGACGCCGTGAGATCCTCATGGCATGCGACAGTGATCAACGGCCGGCCGAGCTTGTAAGCCATGTATTGAACAAATCGGGTTTTCCCGCATCCGGTCGGCCCTTTCAGCATAACCGGAAGTTTTCTCTCGGCAGCAATGGTGAACAGTCCGATTTCCCCGCCGACTTCGGCGTAAAACGGCTCTTTCAGGATGCGATATTGGGCGACATCGACTTCCCGTACCTGTTGCATCACGATTCGTTCCTGGTTGGGGCACGAAATTGATTCGGTCGACCTCGGCACATTTCAATCGTCGCCACAATAAACGGAACAAACGGCGAAGATCAAGCGATGAGCCATCAGAGCGCTTCTAGCGGGCTGGGAAAAATCCAGGATGCTCAAAAAGGCTGTCCAGATCTCACCCGCCCAACCCCGGCGCGCCGAGACGCGCCTCTCCTCGGGCAAGGCCGCAGCGAAAGCTGAGAGGTGCTTGATTCGCTCAACCTCAGCCTTGGCCTTAACCTCCGCTACTTGGCGGACTTTTTCAGCATCCTGCTAGGCTACCTTCTTCCCGTCGAGCACCTCACGGACCTTTTGGGTGAGCAAGTTCGGCGTGAAGGGTTTCTGGAGAAAAGCCGTGTCCCGTTTGACGCCGCCCTGTTCAAATACCGGATGATCGGGGTAACCGGACATGTACAAGACCTTGATCTCCGGCCGCACAACGATCAGTTTTTCCGCGACCTCCGGTCCGCTCATCTGCGGCATCGCCACGTCGGTCAACAACAAATGAATTGGCCCCAGATGCTTGGCTCCGGTCAGGAGCGCTTCGATGCCGTGACGGGCAACCAACACCTCGTACCCACTGAGACGAAGCGCTTCTTGCACGAGTCCACGCACCGACGGGTCGTCCTCAACCACGAGTATGGTTTCTCGCCCGATCGCTCTGCCGACTGTTCCGCCGGCAACCGGTACAGCTTGCGCCGTTGCATCCACTTTGGGGAAAAAGATCTTGCACGTGGTTCCCCGTCCGGGTTTGCTCTCGATCCCGATCGTTCCACCGCTTTGCTTCACGATACCGTAGACGGTAGACAACCCTAGACCCGTCCCCTTCCCTTTTTCTTTCGTGGTAAAAAACGGCTCGAACACATGGGATTGAGTTTCTTCACTCATCCCATGGCCGGTATCCCTGATCGCCAGAAGCACGTAGGTTCCCTCATCGAGCATCATGGTTTCACGTCGAGGGCCTTTTCCGATGACGACGTTTCGAGTCTGGACCGTGAGCTGGCCACCTGTCGGCATGGCATCCCGAGCGTTCACGGCCAGATTCATGATCACCTGCTCGATCTGCCCCGGATCGGCTTTGATCGGCCTCAACTGTGGATCAAGGTCGGCACAGAGTTCAATGATATCCTCACCGATCAACCGCCTCAGCATCCCGTCCATATTCATGACGATCGAATTGAGATCTACGATCTTCGTGGCCACGAATTGCCGTCGGCTGAACGCCAACAGTTGGCTGGTCAGGTCGGCGGCTCGATCGGCGGCTTTTTTGACTTCTTCCATCTCACGTCGAGAGGGATCCGCCGGCGCCAAGCGGCTCAGGATCAACTCACTGTATCCACGAATGACCGTCAGCAGATTGTTAAAATCATGGGCAACGCCACCGGCAAGCCGCCCCACAGCCTCCATCTTTTGCGATTGACGCAGTTGCGCCTCCGTCAGACGCAACGCCTCTTCGGCTCTGGCGCGTTCGCCGAATTGTCCGATTTTCAGGGCGACATCGGCAATCATGCTGAGCAACTCACCATCCGGCTCGCGCACCTGATGACTAAAGAATTCAATGACGCCTTCGATCTCACCACCGATACGAATCGGAAACCCAAACGCCCCATGAAGGCCGGTTTGGGCGGCCAAATTCGCTCGAGGAAAGGCGGGATCGAGCGTCACGTCTCTAATCCATACCGGCTGCCCGCTTTCCCAAATTCGGCCGGGCAATCCCACGCCGGATCTAAAGGTCTGATGCTGGATCTGCTCTATAAACTCATCGACGGCAAACGTTGCTGTTCGCCAGTGATCAACGCACCGTAACGTTCCCGATTGCTTATCCAGTCTCCAAAATACACCGAGATCCCATTCGAGACTTTCGCCCACCCCTTGAATGATCTTCGGCACCGCTTCTTCGAGCCTGACGGCTTCCGATAGGACGCGCGTCACCGCATATTGGGAGGCCAGCCGCCGTTCGGCCCGGCGGCGATCCGTAATGTCGCGCACAAACGCACTGAAGATATATGCTTCGCCGATACGCGCCGGCGAAACGGCAAGCTCGACTGGAAACTCGTGACCGTCTTTGTGCCGCGCAGCGATCTCGATCCGGCGATTCAGCACCGGGCCGATGCCGGTCTTGAGATACTCTCGAATCCCTTGCGCGTGCGCCTCCCCATCACGCTCGGGAATGATGGTGTCGGAAAGCAATCTTCCCATCGTCTCTTCGCGAGTCCACCCAAAGATCGCTGTCGCTTGGGCATTCCATTCGGTCACGATTCCGACGGCATCGATGGTGATGACTCCATCGAGCGCCGTATCGACGATCGCTCGATTGCGTTCCTGGCTTTGCAGTAACGCGGCCTCCGCGGCTCGCGCCCAGGCGCTTTCCTGTTGGGCTTGGCGATATTCCGCCCGCAATCGACTCGTCGACCACAACAGCAACACCAGCAGAGGGAGCCAAACGGCAGCCACGATGCTGCGCTCAACATGGCCGAGCAAGAAGGTCCCCACACCCAGTGTAAACAGGGTGATCAAGACCATCATGAACGTCAACCACTCGTATTTGCGGGCTGTTGAAGCGGTTCGCTCTTCCGGTTGAGTCATGCGGTCATCCTTGTGATCACCCAGGCGTTCAACACCGCGGACGGGTGGTAGGCCAACTTGGCCGCACGTATCCCCGGAAGACCCGCATCATCCATCGCGTTGATGGAGACCGCCCCTTGCGCCATGGCAGTTCGACAGGTTTCGCGGAAGAGCCACTGAGCCAGACCGGGGATGGAACGGTCCGCGACCTCTAATAGGATGCACCAGGTTTGAGGAGTCAACCAGTAACCGAAGGTATACGCGACGATGTCACCGTTCACTCTGACGACGACACCGGACAAGCCGATCCGCTCATGCTCATGAAAGACGAGCGTGTGGGCACATTCTGCATCCTCCAGAAGCAGCTTCCCCATTGGGTCGAGATCGCCTTGGCGTTTCTGCTCCGCCCATCGCCGATACAAGAGTACGCAGTCGGCATGATAGACGGTACGATAGGGTTCTTTGGTGATCGTCTGTTCTCTGGCGGCTCGATTGCAAAGCGCCCGTTGGGATTTATACCGGTCTCCTGCCAAGGCAGCAAGAGTTCCGGCGGAGTAGAGATAGTCCCCCTCCTTCGGACGGAATTGAATCCCATCGCATTCCAGCAATTGTCTTTGTGACTCCGTGACGTTTTCTATTCGGCTCACCGGTGACGGCCCGTTCCACGTCCGCATCAGCGCGAAGGCTTGCTGTACTGCCATCTCCAAAGGTCCGGGTCCGAGCGGTGGGAGCGGCATGAACCACCCGTCCGGAGACTTTGCAAAAAGAAACAACGTGTGATCGGTTTCCATCCACCAGTGGGGAAGCAGTGCGGTCCATATATAATGGTAGGGAAACGCAAATGCGGCCGGCCTGTCATGGCCGCTCGCATGAGCACGATCGAGCGCCTTCGCGAAGCACGGCGCATCGGACACCGTCAGCGGACGAAGACGAGTATCAATTCGCTCAGGAACAAGCCGAATCGTAAGGTGCGGAAGTGACTGAAGAACGACGACATCGTCCTGAAAGCGGCCAATGAGACGGGGATGGGCCACAATCGACTCAACGATCACCTCATCCACAAGCATGGCCGCGACCCGGTCTCCGTACTCGCGAATTGCACTTGCAGGCGCATCGCGCATGAATGGACACTTGGAATCCCAGCCAAGCAGGACTTCCCGGCCCGGCGCATCCCACATCAACGCCAGCGGGTAGAGCTGACAATCCAATGGGCGAACGTCATAAATTCCGCACCGGCCTGAATTCGAGTCAAACGCCGGGCAGAGATACCCATCGCCGATCGGGTTCTTGATAAGGTCGACCTGCGAGCCGGACTTCTCGGAAAAGAACGAATCGGGAACTCCGTGTGCCACGGCGGCGCTGATTTCCAGGCGTGTAAAGTATGGACGAAGAAAGCTGTCGGCTTCCGGAAAGCGACAACACACATCGCAACGGAAACATGCTGAACCCGGGATCAGCTGAGGCAGACCCCTCATCGATTGTTTGGAATCCACTGTAATGAGGTCCATCGAATCCCAATCATACGATGCATGAGGAACGGTAGCAAGGAAGGTTCGCTTCCGATCACCTCCCGATCGTCCGCATCGCTCATCCTTGCACCCATCCAACGGCCTGCTGGCCTCTTGTCGGTATCCGACATGCATGTTAGCATTGCATCTTTTTCATCAGCTGATGCCGCTTTCGCATGTTGGAACGCGAGCTGAGGATTTCTCGTTGGCACAGACCGAAACTTCCTGTCCGGAACTCTCTCCTGAAACCGCACGCAGCTACTGCCAGACCATTCGCGAGCAGTTGTGCGGCGCTCACCTCTTTGGAACTTCACCGGCGTTACCTTCACAGAGTTCCGCTTCAGAATCGCAGGCGGCGATCTCCTGGCGAGTCAGTCCCTGCCCGTTTTACCTGTCATCTGATCAATTGCAGTTCTTCAGCGATTTGGGACCACACCTGCTGTCGTTCTATAGAGGACTGAACCGGCTCTATAACGAGAGTGTCAAAGGGATTCACCCAGCCTGGGTTACGCAATACCTCGATCAAGGCAAGCCCGAAGCGTTGGTGCAGTACAGCCGGATGAAACGGTTTCGCGATGCCCTGCCGGCCGTCATCAGGCCCGATGTGATTCCCACACAGGACGGCATGGTCATCACCGAGCTGGATTCGATTCCGGGAGGCATCGGGCTCACAGCTTGTTTGTCTCACGTGTATCACGACCTGGATGACCATCATTCTCAGATCATCGGCGGACGGGACGGGATGGTGCAGGGGTTTGCTCGCATGCTGCGATCGTTACAAGATCAGCGCGAGGGATGCATTGCGATCCTGGTTTCGGAAGAGTCCAAGGATTATCGGCCCGAAATGTCCTGGCTGGCCGCTCAACTCCGCGAAGGAGGATTATCCGTGTGGTGCGTCGAACCACGCGAGATTCAATTTACAGAAGACGGGCTCCGTCTCCACATGGATGGCAGCGAGTACGCAGTCAGCGTGATCTATCGTTTTTATGAACTGTTCGACTTGTTGAACATCCCCAAGGCCGAGCTCGTCCAATATGCCGCCAAGAAAGGCACCGTCTCCGTCACACCTCCCTACAAGCCTGCGCTGGAGGAAAAATCCGCCTTCGCGCTGCTCCATCATCCGATCTTGCGCCCCTTTTGGGAAAAGGAACTCGGACTGAACTGCCTGCTTCATTTGAGTACGATCATGCCGAAAACCTGGTTACTCGATCCGTCCCCGCTTCCTGCGATCGCGACGATTCCCGGCCTCCATGTCGGGAACCGCGCGGTAGCGGACTGGGCTGGGCTCGAGTCGGCGACCCAGAAAGAACGCCACTTCGTCGTCAAGCCTTCAGGATTTTCCGCGCTCGCATGGGGAAGCCGAGGCGTATCGATCGGGCATGACATGCCTCAGACTGAATGGATCGAGGCGCTGCGGAAGGCGCTTGCATCCTTTCCGACCACACCGTATATCTTGCAAGAATTCCATAAGGGGCGGTTGTTCGAGATGGACTTTATGGACGAAGGTCGGCACGCCATGGTACGGATGTCAGGTCGCGCGCGGCTCTCTCCCTATTACTTTGTTTCGGAGGGACGCGTTGAGCTTGCCGGCATCCTCGCCACCGTCTGCCCTGCCGACAAAAAAATTCTTCATGGCATGAAGGACGCGATTATGGTCCCCTGTGCCCTTCGACCCGACTAAGCTCCCAGAAAACAATGACTGTCCAGCAGGATGTTCAAAAAGGCCTTCGTTCTCACCCTCCCACCCCGGCGCGCCCGCTTCGCACGCCTCGCGGACTCATCGAGGCGAGCCGAGACGCGCTGTTCCACGAGCAAGGCCGCAGCTACTCACCAGTCTTTCCTGCTGTCGCATCTGTCCGCTTCACGCTTCACGAGATACGCTTCACCCACTTCAAAGCGAAGAGAGAACGAAGCTGGAAGACTTTTTCAACATCCTGCCAAAATGGACGTTTCACTTTCTCCCTTTTCCTGATAGCCTTATAGAATTATGGCTGTGACTCTTTTTCATGTCGACTGGTGTCCTGAATGTCATGTCGTCCGCCGAAAGCTGGACGACTTGAGCGTGCCTTATGAAAATATCGTCGTACCCGACAGCCGACGAGCGCGAACGCAGGTGTACGAAGTGTCCGGCCAATACTACGTGCCAGTCATCAAAGATGGCGACCTGGTTTTGACGGAAACCGCCGACATTCTGGCCTATCTGGACGAGCGGTATGGAACCGACGGTGCCGGAGCCGAAGCGGCGACACGGTTTCAGTCGCAGGCCCGCACCACGCCCGACGCGCCGAGCCAAGACGACGAACACCCTTCTTGCCGGATCCGCTGATCAACGAAGGACGATTCATGGAAGACTGGAGACAAGTCCTGGCGAAGAGCATCGTGAAGCCGAAGGACCTGGCCGAACGGTTCGGCCTCGATGAAAAAGAGGTCGAAGCGATCGTCGGACCCTATCCCATGCGGATCACCCCGACCGTACTCGACACGATCAAGTCGAAGGATGACGCGATCTGGAAACAAGTCGTCCCCGATATATCGGAGTTGGACGACATGGCGGCTGATGAGGATCCGCTTGAAGAAGATCTCATGAGTCCGGTGCCCCACCTCGTTCACCGTTATCCGGATCGCGTGCTGCTCATGGTCACCAATCAATGTCCGATCTATTGCCGGTTCTGCACGAGAAAACGACTCGTCGGGAAGCCTGGCTTCCTGAAGAAAGGCGAACTGGATCGTGCCATTCAATATCTTCGTGAGCACCAAGAAGTACGCGACGTCATCCTTTCGGGAGGAGACCCGCTGCTGCTTCCCGACCATCTCCTCGAACGTGTGTTGAAGGAGCTTCGAACGATTCCCCACTTGGAACTCATACGGATCGGCTCGCGGGTGCCGGGGTCGTTGCCGCAACGCATTACACCCAAGTTATGTGACATGGTCAAAAAGTACCATCCCATTTATATGAACCTACACTTCAATCATCCTGACGAGCTGACGCCGGAAGTGAAAGCTGCTTGCGGCATGCTCGCGGACGCCGGCATTCCCCTGGGTGCTCAAACCGTCCTGCTCAAAGGCGTGAACGATGATCCGGAAGTTATGAAACGCCTCGTCCATCAACTGCTCCTTGCCCGGGTCAAGCCGTATTATCTCTATCAGGCCGACTTGACCAAGGGGACGAATCATTTCCGGACGACCGTCGAAACAGGACTACGCATCATCAAAGCGCTCCAAGGCCATACGAGTGGAATGGCCGTCCCCCATTTCGTGATCGATGCACCGGGTGGCGGCGGCAAGATCCCGTTGCTGCCGGATGACTATATGGTTCACATGGACGAGGACGGAGCGATCCTGCGGAACTACGAAAACAAAACGTTTCACTATCCCCAGCCAAAGACCGACACCCGACGGGAGCTTCCGATGATCGGGATAGGCTCCTCGCTCGATGATGCAGAAGAAGCCTATGCGGCCTGCGGTGACAGCTACCCTGATCGCGACGGCTACGCGGCCTGGGGGAACAGCTGCGGCGGGGATGCGGACGACCTGTGACCACTCCTTCACCCCGAGCCGGCATTCTTCCCTATCAAGACATCAAGCGCTTGATCGCAAGCCGAGCCATCAACGCCTCTACGGCGATCGAAGATCGGCAGATCCAGCCGGCCAGCCTCGATCTTCGTCTGGGCCGCAAAGCCTATCGGCTGATCAGCAGCTTTTTGCCGGAACTCTCGGCCATCTCTTCCAGACTGAAGGTGATGGATTTCTATCAGTCGGACCTCGTGATGTACGAGATGGAGCTGACCGACGGCGCGATTCTGGAGAAGGGCCACGTGTATCTCGTGCCGCTCCTTGAACAACTGGCCCTGCCGAAGGCGATCCGCGCGCGGGCGAATCCCAAGAGCACGACGGGCCGTCTGGATGTCTTCACGCGCGTGGTGACGGATCTCACCTCAGGCTTTGATGAAATCCGTGCCGGCTATCGGGGCCAGCTGTTCCTCGAAGTGGTCCCACGCTCGTTCGCCATCAAGGTTCGCACCGGACAGTCGCTGAATCAAATCCGGTTCATGTGCGGCGAGGCGACGGTGTCCGACCAAGCGCTTCAGAAGCTTCACCGAAACACGTCATTGCTGTACCACAATGTGCCTTCCTCTAGGGCTATCGGGAGCCGAGACTTTCGTGTTGAGCGCGGACTGTTCCTCCGCATTGATCTCGCCGGCACGGAACAAAGCGACACTCGTGTCATCGGTTATCGCGCCAAAAAAAACAGCCACGTGATCGATCTTGAGAAAGTCGGCCATTATGCAGCGGCGGATTTTTGGGAACCGCTTCATCGCCATCGCCATGACAGCTTGCTGTTGGAGCCGGAAGAGTTTTACATCCTTGCTTCGAAGGAGCGCATCCGTGTGCCGCCCGGGTATGCCGCCGAAATGGTGGCCTACGAAGCGGCCTGCGGAGAGCTACGGACCCACTATGCCGGATTTTTTGACCCTGGATTCGGGTATGGATCGAAGGGGGAGACCAAGGGCACGCAGGTCGTGCTGGAAGTTCGCCCGCATGACGTGCCATTCTTGATCCATGATGGGCAGACCTTTTTCAAGGTCGTCTACGACAAGATGATGGGGACGCCGACACAGCTCTACGGGTCCGTGTTGGGATCATCCTATCAACAACAGACTTTGACGCTCAGTAAACATTTTAAAATCTAACCATGGCTCCGTCCGATATGCCACCGCCCCAAGACAACTCACTGCGCCCGTCAGATCCGAACAAACCGGGAGAGCAAGGAGGCGGCAACGAGCATCAAATACATGTGATCGGCTTGATGGTGGGAACCGCGCTGATGTTCATCGGCTTTCTCAACGTGTTTTTATCGATCAGCGGCGGATTCGAAATCAATGTCATGCCGTTTCTCATCTATTTCGGCGGACTTGCGATATGGGCCAATGCCGCGATCGAAACTCCGACCCTGCGCTATGGCGTCATGGCTATTGCGATCGCCTTGGCCTTGGGCCTTTTTCAATACGGAGAAGTGCTCTTTTGGCACAAGCAAGTCTTGTTTTGGGTCACCATCATCATTGTCATGTACTTTATGTTCGTCGAGCCCAAGAAACCTACGGCGTGAGTTTGATTCATCCGGGCGCGCCTCAGATGATGCGAGAAAGACGCCCGACACCTCGTACGCCGTCGTGAGCCGATGACGATCTCCGTCATCATTCCGACTTTAAACGAAGAAGAAAGCCTTCCACGAACCCTTGCGAGCCTATCGGCGTCTGTCCCCACCGAGATCATCATCGTTGACGGAGGGAGCACCGACGGTACGCTCAGCGTCGCTCAGGAATTTTGCGCCCGCGCGGTCAATGCCCGCGTCATCACCTCGCCCCAAGGGCGGGCGCTCCAAATGAACGAGGGGGCGAAAGCTAGCCGGAGCGAGATCCTGTTGTTCTTGCATGCCGACACGCAGTTGCCGCCACATGCCGAGCGGATAGTCGAATCAGCCTTGACCAAGCGAAACGCAGTGGGTGGGCGCTTCAACGTCAAATTCGACAACCTCTCGGCTTGGAGTCGAGTCATTAGTTCCTTTATGAACCACCGGTCACGCTTGACAGGCATCGCGACCGGTGACCAAGCCCTATTTGTCCGCCGCGAAGTGTTCGAATTGCTCGGAGGCTTTGCCCGGATTCCGCTGATGGAGGACATCGAATTCAGCAGTCGGCTGCAGCAAGCAGGTCCCACGGTGGCGCTCCGGGACTCGGTAATCACATCGTTTAGGCGGTGGGATACACAAGGCCCGTTGAGAACCATCCTTCTCATGTGGACCCTGCGCTTCCTGTACTGGGTCGGAGTCAGCCCATTCCGTTTGACCCGATGGTACAACATAGTCAGGTAACACGTGAGGAGTAAGGGGTGAGGCGTCAGTTGGTAGGAATGAGGGGTGAGTGGTGTGAACGATAAGGCAGAACGGCGCTCGGAAAGCAACAACGTCTCCAATCAGAAATCGCCTCACCCTTCACCCCTCACCCCTCGCCGGACCGCCCTGGTCATCTTTGCCAAAGCGCCGATCCCCGGCCAGGTGAAGACGCGTCTCTGCCCACCCCTCGATCCGGATGAAGCCGCCACGCTGCATGGGAGTTTCGTACTCGATACCTTGGAGCGTACGAAGACTGCGGCCGTGAAGCTACCGATCGATCGATATCTGGCCTGTGCTCCTTCCGTCACCCATGTCTTCTTCAAGATCATGGAAGAACGGCAGGGCGTGAAATTGATCGATCAAGTCGGCGAGAACCTCGGCGCGCGCATGAATCAGGTCTTTACAGTCTTGTTCGCGCAAGGATACCGGCGGGTCATACTCATCGGGACGGACGTACCGACGCTTCCGCTCGACCATTTCAAACAGGCCCTCGCCTCGTTGGAGAACCATGACCTCGTACTCGGGCCGGCTTTTGACGGAGGCTACTATCTGATCGGACTCAAGCGGCCGGTTCCGGAACTCTTCGTCGACATTCCTTGGTCGACCGATCAGGTACTCAGACTCACACAAGAAAAAGCGACTGCGTTCGGACTGACGACCGTCTTGCTTGAACCATGGCGAGACGTGGATACATTGGCCGACCTTCAAGCCCTCATTGAAGCGTGCAACGACGAGGCGAAAAAACCGAAAAATGATCGGGTATTTTCAAGCCGCACGGCCGGCGTCCTTCAGACGCTCGCCAAACGGCTGCATGCGAGAGCATAATGCCTTACCAATCGTTCCATCAAGGGACCACATGAACCAACACGTTGCACTCATCACCGGGGGTGCTAAAGGCATTGGACGGGGTATCGCCCTCGACCTTGCGTCACGGCATTGGAATATTGCCTTCTGTTACAGAACCAGCGAAGCTGAAGCCAAGACCACGGCAGAGGATATCGTGCGACGAGGGGGACAAGCGCTGGCAGTGCGATGCGATGTGTCCGACCCAGCGGCAGCCAAGGATATGGTCACACAGGTTGAAACCAAATGGGGCCGAATCGATGTCCTGATCAATGGCGCCGGCCCCTATCATCGCGTCAATCTGTTCGACGAAACCGTTGAGGGCTGGAACCAAATGTTTGATGGGAATCTCCATCCCATCTTCTACCTCGCGCAGGCCGTTGCGCCGGGCATGAAGGCCCGTAAGGCCGGCCATATCATCAACTTCAGCATGGCCAATGCGGATCAAATGGAAGCACAAACCGATGTGACGGCCCACTATATCGCCAAAGCCGGAGTGCTCATTCTGACGCGCACGTTAGCCAAGCTCTTGGCGCCATACGGCGTCACCGTGAATGCGATTTCTCCGGGTTTCATCGATTCCGGCAGCGCCCCACCACAAGAACTTGCCGCCATGACCAAACGCATTCCCGCCGGATACATTGGAACGGTCGACGATATTATTGCCGCGGTTCGTTTTCTGCTCAGCGAAGAATCTCGTTATCTCAACGGCGCGAACATTCAGATCAGCGGGGCTTGGGGGATATGAGGAGAGGCTCGGATTAGTTTCAGTGCTCGCTTCATTGCAGTACCCAAGAACTGACGTGAACCAGCGGGTCGTACGGCGAATGGAGGACCAGCTATGAAAAACGAACAAGACCGCGAAGCTCACCATCGATTCGTCCAAGCCCTTCAACATGAACATCTGACTTGTTCGAAACCGGGCTGCGGCGGAGCCATGGCTGTAACCGATCATACTCCACATAGCGCCCGCGTTAAGTCCTACGAAGCCACCTGCGAACGTTGTCACACGGTCGAGAAGATCGCAGGCAAGGAAGAACACCTGCCATCTTGGGATGTGGCCTCCATCACCTTGATGGCGGAAATGCATCTCCTCCACGAACAGCCGGCCTGTCCATACGACGACACGCCTATTACCTTCATTTCCTTGCCTAACCCACGACGCAAAGGCCGGTACCGTCTCCTGTGCTATTACTGCGGTCGGCACACGGAAATGAACTGGCCGCCACCGGAAGCGAAACGGTAACTCGACGAGCGCAACGCCACCGCGTGTATTTTGGTTTCAATATGCGTCGAGCGCCCTCCGAATAAACTCCCCGAGTTGGCGGAAGTAGGCTCGGCCGCCTATCAGATACGTATTATTATGGTCGGCGCCGTGGATCACATACCATTCCTTTGGTGGTTTGGCTGCGTCGAAAACTTGGCGACCAAACTCGATGGGAATAATGCCGTCCTTGTCACCATGGATGATCAGCTTGGGAAGTGACAGCTGCGGGAGCCGGTCGATCAATCGATGCTCGGCTCCGAGAAACCAATGCACGGGTAATCCACCATAATAAAATTTGGCAACGGCTTCGATGGAAGGGAACGACGACTCGAGAATGAGCGCTGAGGCGGGTCTTTCTACGGCAAGTTCTCCGGCAACCGAAGCTCCGAGCGATCGCCCAAATAATACGATGCGCTCAGGACGAATCTTTCTGATGCGCGTGAGATAGTCATAGGCTCCGTGTGCATCTGCATAGAGCCCTCTTTCACTGGGCCGGACACTTTGGCTCTTTCCATAACCCCGATAGTCGAACAAGAAAATCGAAAGACCCAGCTGATACAAAAGTCTCAAATTATCGAGTCGGTTAATGATATTGCCCGCATTGCCATGGCACCAAAGTATAACGGGACGATCGGCCGCCGCTTCGACATACCAGCCGAACAATCGCACTCCATCGGAAGCTTGAAACCACACGTCTTCAATCGGCAACCCACTCTGACGTGCCCAATCTCGGTCCTCCCAAGGTTCGGGATGATAAACGAAGAATTGGTCGAGAATGTTCATCGAGGAAGCATACCTGAACTTACTTGTGAGAGGAAAGAACGGGTTACTCAATGAAAACTCATTGATAGCGGAAAGCTAGGGAATGCTTGTGTTAACCACCAAGCTCCGATACAACTCTCTTGTTTGCAATTCGTACAATCATGCTAGTGGAGTCGACCTACCATGACACAATCTCTCATGACGGCAATGTGTGGGACTTCTGCAATTCTTATCTTGTCGGGCTGCTCGATTGCGATGGCGCTGCATGGCCATCCTGAGCCAAACTTCGAGGCGTTCGAAGTGGGTTCGACAAGAAAACAAGCAGAGCTTCAGTTGGGAATTCCTACTTCAACCAAAGCACTTGAAGCCGGCAAGAAAGAAGACACTTACAAATACGAAATGGGGAATTCTCCCAATGGAGCACGCGCCACTCTTTATTTTTACTATGACTTAGCAACGTTGGGTTTTGCAGAACCAATATTCAGTATAATTGAAGTGTTCCAAGGACATGATGAGGAAACTCGGATCGTCTATAGTATTGATGACCACATTCTAGAAATTAAAGGATTTCGACCACCGCCATCATCGTTGGAACTAAAGGCCGCTCAAGTAGCCCAACAACAGCACGTCAAACCTCCTAAAATTGAGGGCTCCTCCGATGCCGTGGGAGTCGGCAATCCCTCACCGTAAATAACAATTGATCGATCTAGAAAAATGCTTGCAGGTTAAAGAGGATATCATCGTCGCGATCACGATGGTTGTACTCCAACCTGACGGCCCAATTTTGCGCTAATGTAAAGCGCGATCCGACGTACCACCGAAAATCATCCGATTTGTCGCCTAGCGGGAATCTTAGATACGTTCCTGTAGCCATGAGTTTCCATCGTTCAGTGATATCGGCCAACATCCCGACCGTCCCACCTCCGCCGATTCGATGCATTTCATCATAAGCCTTGCTGACATTTGCTTCAGTTTCTGCAAAAGCGAATAAGACTTCCCGATTGAGCATGCGTAATTCCTTCGCCCCTCCGATCCCGCCGTTGAAGAAGCCGTTGCTGCAGAGCTGACAATCGTTATGCCGGATGGTGTTCATTCCGACATTGAGCTTCCAAGAAGGGGCACGAAAGACGGTGTCGATCGGCGAGAGAGACAATAGATTCAGCAATGTAGCCCGTTCCACCCTAGTCTGTTCCGCTCGATTGTAATGCCGTACCGTGATAGCGGCCATTTCAATCTGGGCATCGGGAGTATACCCGACCTCCGGGTCGAGTAAATCATGATAGCCACCACGAAACGTGGCTTCTTCGAATGTATCGTTATTGCGCCAACCTCCCCCAATCGCAACTCGGTGCATCTTATGGCCGAGTTCAGGCTGTTTCGCGAATGGGCGTACGGTAAACTCCTTGGACGGGATATGGAGCTGGCTGCGAGCTGTCAGCACCGCTCTGTTACGCTCTTTCCATTCCGGTTTTGGAGTATCGGTGGTCTCAATTCTGTAGCGCAGATAATCTGATGCCAAATCGAGCAAAAATGCTTGTTCGGGAGGAACCAATCGGGAAAATGCCGGTGAGGTCAGTTCTCCAACGTCTTGGGTAATCCGATGAGCTAAATCTCGCTCCGCCGCAGGCAAGGATTCTCGCTTTCGCTTGATGACGGTGCTGCGAGATGGGCGATAGGCGATGTCGGAAACCAGCCCAGGCTTTGACACAACCAATCGAATGGTGTCGGCTGGAACGGTCCAAAAGAGAAATTCATCGGTCAAGTGCAAATCCGGATCGGCATAATCCAATAGTGCAAGAATATGGTATGAACAATTTTCTTTGAAGAAAAAATAGTCGAAGTAGGCATTCCCAAGTTCCCACGCATGCATGAGAAATCGTCGCAATTGGTTTTGAGTGAGATTGAGGCGATATTCCCAAATATCTCGGTTTTCGATGTCCCGATACTTCTGCACCTTGAGGTAATAAGGAATCGTTGAAAAATATCCTTTATAGCTTCCAAAGATGCCGCGTATGGGATACGCGAGACCGGCGTTAGGAGGCACGTCGGCGGCATAATTGATGGTATAGGCAAGAATCCGTGTCTGTTCCGTCTGGCCCCTCTGGTCGATGCGAAATAAGGTGTGGCCAAACATGGAGGCCGGATTGTTGAGAAAAGCCGCTGGAAAGATGAGAGAGATCGAATCCATCTCAAAATCTTCGTACCACCGATCAAACCGCTCGCACAGAAGTGGCGGCAGGCGGACTGGGTCAAACTTCAGTTGTTCTTTGAGCCAATGATACCGAGCAATAAACGCGCATTGCGCCGGCTGTCGAGAGCGGCCGACCAACTCTGTCGAGAAAAACTGGGTAAGCGTTGATTCGAGTTCGGCGTGTGGGTTGGTCTTTCCGCTGGGAGATAAGAAAAACCCTGGATCGTCCTGCTCGCTTTCATATTCTCCGACGAGCCTCTTTTGATAGTGCAACAAGAGATGCCATTCACGCTCGCCCGCAAGTTTCTTTTCATGCGCTTGGTGGATCAGCTCCATGAGATAGGTTTCCGACTCATTTTGTTTCGCATTCGAGGCGAATGGCAGGAAACAAACAAGCCAAAAAACAAGAAGAGCAATCAGCACGGTGTGAGAAGAGATGAGAAAGGCCCTGGCATTTCTGCCAGGGCCCGAGACAATAGCTTAACGTGCCGATGCTTGTGCAAGGACCGGATGGCCTGCGATTGCATCATTGAGGGACTTCACCAATGCGACCGGCGAAGCTTCTCCGGCTTGAACCAGGGAGGTGTATCGCTCCTGCGTCATGGCGAAGAACGCTGCATGGCGCTCGGCCGGCACACCCATTAACGTCGCGAGCGAGGCCAAGTGTTCGCCTTGCCCCTGTGCCATCTCAGCTGTGAGGGCATCGAAGTTCAGCGAGGCGAACACCGTCGTCTTGTGCTCACTCATGATCTTGCCATCGTTGGTGCATCCGGACGTCCCGGTGCTGATCCCAAACGTTTGGCTTCCGAACGTACCGTTCGTGGTTGCCATCAACACTTGAGGCGCAATTTCCTTCTGGGCTTTGTAATCTGCCCAAGCCAATTTTCCCAACCCACAGCCAGGACCGGTGTCTGGATTTGACGCCATCGCCAGACCTGCCTGACTGCCAAACATGATCGCAACAGCGAATAAGAGCACTTTCTTCGACATAAGTCCTCCTCCGTTAAAATTGGTTAAGCACCTATGCTCTGGCAAAATACCGAAACGAAGTATAACTGAACTCACAGTCGATGTTTACAAATATTTTCCTGCTAGGGAAGTGCCTAGTGCTCGCTTCTTGCAAGCAGGAAATTATAAACGAATCGATGGGGCGCAACAACTTTTCTTGGCGCTGCTCAACTCAGGGAGAATAAAGATCCTACAAAATACTCCAACGGTTCCACCATAATCTTAGCGAACAGCGACTTCGCGAGATTACCGCGCCATTATTTTTACTAGACGAGCCTGTTTTAACTGCGTTCAAACATTCGTCATCAGAATGCAGTGGCTGGAGGGATGAGGAGCATAGGGAAACCTTAGCAGGCAACTGACTAGAGGGGAGCACGACGCGAACTGCGCATGCGATGGCTTCTACAATCAGGCGACTTTCCATCATTGATGAAATGCAAACATACCCTGCGCTAATGCGATCATGCCTTTGCGAAAGTGGTTGTCCACGCCGTTCTACGGATCGCGAGTCGGAGGGAGAGGCTGAACGTCCACTCATCGGTGACATTCCGCCTCGCATGCGCGTACGTGTTGACAAAATGAAGGATTGTGTTTAGAGTCCGACCTCGTATTCGTACGTAGCCTGGGCAATTATTGTTCTCTAGGTAGAACATTGCCTTGGGATCTTAACCTAACAGGGAGGGTTCCGAATGTTGAAGAAGATGTTAACGTGTGTCGGTGTCATGGCGTTTGCAGCGGTTGCCGCAGGATGCAGTGGCGTGGGTGGATATACTCAACCGGGAGGGCTAACCCCTGTGGCAGGAATTTACATGGAAACGACATCCGGTGGAATTCTCCATGACAATGGGACGAGTCCGACCAAAACTGGAAAATCTTGCGGAACGAGTATTCTGGGAATCGTAGCGACTGGCGACACGACAGTTGAAGCCGCCATGAACAATGGCGGTATTAAGAAGGCTGTCTTTACCGAACAATACATCAAGAGTATCTTGTCGGTCTATACGGAAGTGTGCACGATCGTTAAAGGCAACTAATTGCGGATACACTAAGTGGTGCCCTTCGTGGGAAACCAAAGCGTGGGTGGCAAGTTGCCATCCACGCTTTTTTTTCGTGTGCTGCCTCAATCCCCTAAGTTGACCGGTGGATCGCTCACCGTGACAAAGAACCACAAATACAATCCACCTGAAACAACGGATACTTTATCGTGATGGCTCCATGGGTCCGTGTCGCTTTTCTTGCTCGTTCTGCCGCTGTGTACAGCTTGCTACTCTGGTTCCTGACTCCTGGGGAACAAGCCTTTCCAGCCGAATTTGGAGATGTGGAAGTAGGTGTCTATGCGCTGTGCAGCTGGCCTCGTGATAGGCATATTTTCAACCAAGAAACGACGGTTGCCGCCTCGATCGAGGAAGGCTTCGGTGCCGGATTGAAAGCCGGTCTCTTTCCTGCCGCACTGCATCGAATGGTGGGGCTTGAACTGGATTCCAACATGCACGGCGCAGCGATTTCTTTTCCCAACCTCGCAAATGGACAAAACGATTCGACGGGCCGCTCCGACCTGCTCATGATCAATACGATGTTCAACGTGGTTCTACGCTACCCGGGGGAAAGGATCCGCCCATACATCGGAGCCGGCATCGGCTGGTCTCATGGCACCCTGCTCAATCCAAACATTGCGGGACGAGATGACAAGGATTTTGATTCTGCCCGTGCCTTTACTCATCAGTTTCTCGGCGGAATGCAAGTGGTTCTTAACCCCAAAGTCGCTCTGTTCAATACTCAGCAAAATATTGCAATCTTTCTGTTCGGCGAGTACCGGTATCTCTCGTCCGACTACCACTGGGAGAGACTGGCCATCGATTTTCGCGCCCACTATGGATTAGTGGGTGTAGGATTACGCTTCTAACTCGGTGGCGAAGTCTTAGACTAGCTCAGTTTCACCCTGCTAATTCACTGCCATCACTTCGAAATCACTATTTCACCAGATACTGTGTTGCTGCCCTGGGCAATCATTTCCAGCTGCGCCTCAGTCCATCGATCGACCACACGGCATTCAGCATCGAGCAATCGAACACTCCCATCGGCAGCATACTCTGCTTCAGAGAGAAGATTTCCGCTTTCGTCAATCAATCGATAGCCTGTCGCACTGGCCACAATCGTAGCACGTTGCTCGACAAATCCATGGCGTTCATAGGTCACGGTCGCGCCATTGTCGGAAGGAGTCCATCGGATTGTGGTGTCCCCTAAACTAGTCACGTTCGTACTCTCGCTGCCCGTGTCGGAAGCTTTGATTGGACTTTCTCCGGTCCAAAAGTGCATTGAATTGAAGATAAACGTGTCCAACAGCGCCGAGAACATATACGCCGGGACAATCAGCATGCCGAAGAAGACGATCTCCTTCATCCATTTGTCGTTGATTTGACCGCTGCCTTTGATGTTGCTGTTCCAATGATAGACATTCTTGGTGAGATTGAACGGGCCGTAGCAGGCGGTACTCATCGTCACGATACTCAGCAACGCTGTAGTGGCAACAATTCGATGACTGAATCTGCTCATCATCTTTCCCCTTTCGTCACATATTCGCGCTGTTGCTCATTCGTGCTGCGGACCTCATCTAGCACAATAGCAGGGACGGCACAACCTCTTCCGGTGACGCGCTGGTGAAGAATAATCTTTCCCAACAGAGTGAGGGAATTCTATAGAGAGTCGAGCATCCAAGTCGATCAGAGAGGAATGAAGCGTCCTGGCGAAGAATAGTGGTTATTCAGAATTGAGCAGTTTGAATAGTACTGCGCACCCTCTAACCATATCGGAATGCGGGAGCCTAGTTACCTGCTTGGGGTCGGCCTTCTCGTTCTTCGAGGAGCGCTTCCAATTCGGCTACCACTTCAAGATCCCGCGGCCTTCCGGCTGCGCGCTTCACTTCGATCAGGCGCCGCAGGCCGAGACATCGGCAGGTCGATCCGAACACCGTAATGGTGATCGTATGATGGACCAAGGCCTCATAGCGCCCTCCTTCAGGAATTTCACCGAAGAGGTCTAGGTCTCCAAGTTCTGTTGTGAGCGTGAAATTCAACCCACGTTGAATCGTGGCAGCGTCCAACCGAAAGGGTAATCCCGGCGGCGCTCCTCGAAGGTAAGGTTTGTAAGGGGCTAAACAAGTGGCCAACCTGGCTATATTCTCTGGCGTGCGTCCATAAACCACATCGAGGTCTTCGGTTAACCGCGCCGATCCATGAGTAGTCGCCGCCGCTCCCCCTATAATGATGAAGTCAATGTTGTGCATGACAAGAAGTCGAATGAGGGTTTCGAAATCCGTCATGAAGAACTGGCTGAGCCTGCCCTTCGCAGTTCAACTGCGAGCCGTTGGAGTTCGCTCAGCTTCAGAAATCGTTGCTCAACCGTGAGCTTCAAGTTTTCTCGAAGCAACGTACGATCGATATCCCGCTTATACGCTTCAATCACCGGATCCGGCTGCAGCGCTGTCACGTCGGTCCGCTCAGTGAGCCTACGATTTAGCTTATTTGTCATGCTCATATCGTGGCATGAAGTCTAGCACTTCTACCTGTATACCTCAATGCAGACATCGTTACCTGTCTTCAGCCTCACGCTCCTTCTCAAACGGAACATGTGAGGTCCTCAATTGAGGAGACTGCCTTGCATAGTCGGTAAGTGTGACGTGATAGGCGCTTACTTTTCCACCGATCGTGAGGAGTCCGAGTACTCGAGGCAGCTTAAAGCGTTTCGGTCCTGCCGATCCTGGATTGAACAGCAGGGTGTCACCCAGCCATTCATTCTTCGGTTGATGGGTGTGGCCGAAGATGCAAATATCCGGTTTGGTACGATCGAGAAATGCTCTTCCCTCGTTGGTCAGTTTCCCAGCTTCAAACACAATATGCCGGATCGCGATGCGGATCTCATTGAGCTCGATGAGGGCTTCAGTCTGAAAGCCGCTCTCTTCGTATCTATCGACATTGCCTGAGACAGCGGTCACGGGAGCGATCGTTTGAAGCTGCTCGATGATGGTTCGCTTCCCAATATCGCCGGCGTGAATGATATGATTCACACCCTGGAAATGCCGCACAATCGCCGAATTGAAGAGGCCGTGCGTGTCGGCAATGACTCCGATGCGGATTGACTTGGAGTGATTCACGGGCTGACAACGGCGTGAATGCCAAGCGAGGCACGAACTTTAGCCCAATCGAATGTAAACGGCTCCGGGGCTTGTTTGGGCAAATCTGCGAGCTCGGCTTTCAGACGCTCGGCTCTCGCGCTGCTCATGGGATGGCTGGAAAGCCACTCAACTCGTCCTTCATCCTTCTCCACCAATCGTTGAAAAAACGTAATCATGCCGGACGGATCGATTTTGGCTCGATGAAGGAGCTGAAGACCGGTGAGATCCGCCTCAGTTTCCTGTGCTCGACCGAACTTCAACGTCATCAATTCCACACCGAGCTGTTTCATAAGGCCTCCCAATCCTTGCTGATTTCCCAGCACGATCGAGACCACAGCTACAAAACCCAGCTGTTTGACGATACGTTCAAGTCCATGCCGCTGCAGCACATGGTTCAACTCGTGGGCTAACACGCCCGCCACTTCTTCCGGGCTTTCGGCTTTTTTCATCAGTCCGGTAAAAACGACAATGTAGCCGCCAGGGAGGGCAAAGGCATTGACCACATCGCTTCTCACGACTGTGATATCGAATGTATAGGGATTCTCGGAAATCGGATCGGTCAGGCGATGGGTCATCTCTTTGACGGCTGCCACGGCAGCGCCTTCTTTCATGACTTCCTGGCGAGCGAGAAAATCATGATAGGCGGACTCGCCAAGCTTCCGTTCCCATTCGACAGGAATTCGATCGACGGCAAGTTCCACCAACACATCACTCCCGAACCAGAGCCCCAGCACTGAGACCAACAGCGCTCCTCCGACGAGCACCCACACCACCCGATGCCGTTTCCGCACCTGCCGAACTTCTTCCGCAGCTCGCGTAAGCGGTATGGACAGGCGCTCGGGCGCCGCGTGTCGGAAGGCTCGAATCACATCGGGACTTTTCAGATACAGCGTCCGCTGTCCTATTGGCCCCGCCCATGTTGCAACGAGCTGATTATGATCCAGTCCCCCGGCAGACACGGTCAATTCCGAAAACGTCACGGATTCGGAGCGGTTCTCAACGCCATCACCATCACATGAAAATGTTATCGTCAGGCCCTGGCCTTCGATATGAACCAGACAAGGAGCACCGCTGGCAGGAAAATCATCACCGAAACACAGCGCGTTGGGAGAGGCTGAGGTTGAGTTGGGTGTCGAGCCTTGTTCCATTCGCGGTTCCAGCATCCGCTATTCGGAGACAGGAATGAACTGGCGCACCCACGCTCCGAAGCCGCCTGGATTGCGGCTCTGAATGAACACAAGACCCGGTCCGCGGAATCGGCAGACAAACCCCTCACCCGATGTGAAACTGGCTACCCATCCGGACGTGGCCTTTTCGATGTTGTAGGTGGTGGTGGTAGACCACGCTACCAGATGGCTATTGTCCACGATATATTCCTGGCCCGGTTTCAACTCGATCTTATGAACGGCTCCAAAGCTGTTCAGAAGCAACATGCCCTTCCCGCTCATTTTCAGGATGAAGAATCCTTCTCCACCCAGCAATCCACGGCTCATACTCTGCATCTGACTATCGATCGTCACCCCATCGGCACCCGCCAGGAATCCATCCTTCTGCACCATATACTCGTTGACGCCATCGAGATCGAGCACAACAATCTCACCCGGCACGGTCGGCGCAAGCAACACTTCACCGGCACCTCGACTAGCGCGCAGCGTCTGGAAGAAAAACTTCTCGCCGGTCAGAAACTTCCGAGAGAGCGCTCCCAGAAATCCCCCCTCCATTTTGCTTTCAATGTCGATGGTCGGCGAGCACGCTACCATGGCGCCTGACTCAGCCTTGATGTGCTCTCCATCTGCCAGTTCAACGCGCACCATCGGAAACGCCCCAGGATACAAGATCTCGCTTTTCATTGATCAACCTCCTAAGGACGTAAGGGGTGAGGCGTGAGGGGTGAGGTGATTTACTGAGCGCCCCTCACTCCTTACGCTTCACACTTCACGTCATCTATCCCGCCACCCATCCGTATACACTCCGGCTCGGCTCCGGGCCCTCTTCCAGATAGCTCATTCTGAGTCGACCCAGAGCGTCATTCGGCACCTCACGCCGTTTCGCTTCGACGTCAATTCCAAAAACCTTGGCTGCATTCAATCCAAAAATCCGCTCCTTCGTCTGCCTCGTCAGAGGCTGATACCGATACTTCTCGATCAATTCATCTGGAAACTGGAATCGCCGAAGCGCCTCAATCTGCCATTGCGGTGTCCCATACCAGATGGAGTCTGTCCCCCACAGCACGTGTTCAACGCCAAATGACCGGATAATGTGCCCGAGCAAGTGCGCACAAATCAATGGATACGTCGTCACCAATTGCGCGAAAGTAGAACCCAGCTCCATATAGATATTAGAAATATTCGGCTCCGCCTCCTTCATCCGGCAGAACTCCGTAGTCCACGGGATTTCACCGGTCTTCGCAAAGACCTGATCGATCGATGCGACGCCTCGAAAACCGGAGTGATATACCAAAAAGCTAATATCTGGGAAGTCCTTGGCCGCCTTGATCAGATCTCTCGGATGGTTGTAGTCCGGCACGGGACCGAGGGGCAGCCCCTTGTGGACACATATCCGCTTCACATTGAGCTTTCGCGCCTGTTCCAACATCGGATAGGCGACCCGCTCATCATCCATTCGCCAACCTCGGTCGAACCCCTTGGGACAGGAGCCAGTGTAGCATTTCCATGCATCGACCTTGAGGGTTTCGGCTTGCATCGCCATGAATTCCAGATCGGCCGCTCCCAGTTGAGGGGTCGCCAGACCATGCGCCAGCATCCGTTGTGAACCAGCCAATCGGTTGATTTCATCCCGAATATGGGCCATCTCCTTCGGCGGGACGACGGCGTCCTGCGGATAGGGTCCAGGCGGCGTACTGATCAGGCCGACGGTGGTCTCGCTGTCGAAAAACACTTCCTTCACAAAATTCTTCCATGACAGATCGTCGAGGGTACCTCGATCACCTGCCAGTTTCGGATTGAGCCCCGCCTCGCGTATGGATTTTCTCAACGACAGCAGGGCCTGTTTGGAAACGGCACCCTTCCGCCTGGCTTCGGCGTCGGACGGATCGTAGTGGGAACTGACGTAGTGGTTCTGCACATCAAAGATAAAATACGGGTTTCCCTGCTGCTCGGCAAACGCCGCCGTTTCGAACAGCTCGATTTCTCCGATGTTGAAAAAGCGGCCGAACACGCCGTTCATGGCCAGCAGCGCAGCCGCCATACCGCCGGTGGTCTTCAAGAAGTTCCGGCGTGTCAGTCCCTGCCGAGCCGCCGCCTGTTCCACCAATTCGCTCGTGGCCAGCTCGACGCGAACCTGCTCGGCCGTTTGGCCGATCGGAACAAATTCCTCGTTCGATACGATTTGCGTCGGAACAGGAGCCAGAAACGTCGCGCCCTTCTTCACAGACAGACCGTCCCACAATAGTTTTGGTGAGTGTTCCATGACGCCTCTTCGTCTATAGGCCCGCTGATTGTGAGAAATACGGAAAGCGCTGTCAAGCAGCCGCCAAAAGTAGCGGGAAAGGTTTATCTGGACTTGGATGACGAGATTGAGGGTTTCGCCTGAGCTGAAGACGAGTGCGCGACAGGAATCTCCACCACCACATCCGACTGGGGATCGGCGTCTTGATCTTTCCCGTCGTGTCCGACGCTGTAAAGAACGCCTTTTTTCATATTTACCAACATCGGCAACCCTGTATAGGGATCATAGAAGTTTTGCCCTGCTTTCGCGATCCGCGTGAGAAGATCTCCATCGACGGGACCGCGCTTAAGCCAGGCTTGTAAACTGGCAAGCCGGAGACGGGCTTCTGTGTCGACCGCGAATCCGTTGTAGAGATCCCATGGAGCAAGCGGCTCAAGCCCTACAATATTCTCGATCGGATTGGTAAGGTAGTCCATCAGACCGGATGGTGGAAAGTGAATATAGTTTTTCCACTTCGGCAACGAACCATATTGCCCCTCACCCGCAGCCTTGTACGACGCGTCGTAATATTCTGCATAGTCATTGAGACGGCGTTGCATCGGCAAGGGAAGAGCCGATGCCACCGTGGTGTACACAGGCTGTTCTTCGGCTCTCGCTGCTTTCAGCTGACTCTCGTACGTCTTTGAGGCCGAGACCAGCTCGCTTTGCATGGGCCAGCGCATCGAGAGTTCCGCCTGATCAAGTGGGCGAAGGAATTTGGTGACACGCCCCAGGTATTTTCCATCAAAGTCGGTCCGTACGAGTAATCCCGAAGCGACGGCAACGTCATCATTGATCGCCTGCAGCGCCAACATTTTCACAGCCAGCGTCTTTGCCTGACTCAATACGATGCGCCACGCTTCCATGTCCGTCTCAAGCCGATCGATCCCGAGATCGGCACTGTGCAAAAAGCCATCCGCCACATGAAGTTGATGGGCGAAGACCATCGCGCTACAGGGCGGACCGACAGGTTGACCATACCCCCAGTCTTCAAAGGGAAGCTTTTTCCACTGGTCATACCGATCGAGCGCCAGTTGGTGCCGGCTTCCCCATCCTTTGATAGTTTCCTGATGGGATCTGAATTGGCCGACCGGATCCGAACTACGAACCCACCCGCGCATGACATTGGCTGATGCATTCGATCCGTCCGTCGTCTTTGACCCGGAATCGAAACAAGCCCGTGCCAAATTGCCGCCGTGGACATCGGGCTTTCGATCATACCCCACCTGTATCGGATCGTGGTCGGCCGACGCATCAATCCCGAGAAGAAGAAAGTACCCGTTTTTTTTGAAATCCGACAGTGTGCGCTGAGGAGTAGTCGTGAGGTTGTCAAACACCGGAGATGTCGACTCTTCCATGATGACCCACGTCAGTCCGATGGCACCGATCCCTGACGCGATGAGAATTCCCGAGAGCATCACCAGCCCCACACAGGTCGCCACAATTGCACGCGTCGTCGAAAAGCATAAGCTGGCAAAGCTTGCAATCGCAATGCGGACTCGAATCAGTGCAGAGCTTGTTTTTCGGCGAGGCTTCGACTCCGCTGCAGGCTCTGACGTTTCCGTCGCCCTGACATTTCGGGACGACTCAAAGAGCACGTCAACAGCAGCGGCGGCCACTGACTTAGACCGGCTGACATCCTGACGCTCTGAAATAGTCGGCGGCGTTTGTGCAACAGGAGAGGGATGAGATTGTTCGATGAATCGAATCGATTCTCCCGCTTTGAGCCATTCCTCTTGTTCGGATACTGGCTCATGAGCTGGATTCCTTGCTTCAACAGGCGCGTTCTTCGATGGAAACGGTTCATGAGCCTTCCCCTCCGCCGTTTCCATCGAGGGATGAGGAACTTCCGTTATTTTAGACGACTGTTGCTGTTGTCTTAATAGCGGGAAGGAAAGCGGGATCTCATCGGTTTTCCCGTTCACCGTCTCGTCGGTAGGCTGCAACGGAGCATCGGGATGTTCCGCAGCAGACTCCTGATCAGTGCTCTGAGTAGCAACCACTCCCTGTTCATCTTCCACGCCCAAGACCTGGTCAGCATCCCGAAGCGAGAATTCTGCGGGAGACACCTCATCATCAACCGGTCTATTCTGGAAAATCGGCGAGGCGATCGTGGATTGGGAGGTTTCCGACGGGAGCACTTCATCCATCGTAGGAGAGCTCACCACCGGAAGCTGGAGTTCGGATTCTGCCGACTCCTGCATGCTTTCCGTCGTAGAAGAGTTTGGTCCCAGATCTGCGGCAGAAATCTCCAGCTCGGGCGAGATCGGCATGTGTGGAGTTTGTGCGATCGAGAATGAATCCGTTTCTGCAGCAGAGTTTTCTGGCAAAGACGAACGTTGAGCTTCGCTTTCACTTACGTTCGGTACCCATTCTACGTCGGTTTCAACAGCCGATTGACCTATGGTTGACATCGTGCTTTCGGCAACTGACTGATCTGTTTGCGATGGGAGAATCGAAATAACCGACTCCTGAACTTGATCCCAAGGCATCGGGGCAATAGAGGACCCGGAAGAGGTTTGATCTCCGAGCAACGCCGATTCTTGGCGCTCAGGAATTTCAACCGCGTGGTTCTCAACCAATTCTTCTTGATGAGGCAACACTGTTGGCACTTGAGTACATGCTTCCTCAACGTTCGTCTGGGTTGGTTGCGACGTGGAGGTGCTTGCAGAATGATCGCTTTCAAACTTCCAGGCGCTATTGAACACAGATTCCCATGAGAAACCGGGTTGCTTCCACGGTTCTGTCATCTCACTGACTGCAACCGGCTCTTGAATCGCTCGAACAGACGTGCTCGGAGGTTGTTCCGTGACCGACTGCTTCGAATCGGGCTCGACAGGCAGGTGTAGGGAGGGTAGCTTATCGTCGGGCTCCACGGGTTCAGCCTTCGACGGTGCCCTTTCCGCGAATGCTTCCGCCGATACCTCTTCAATCTTGAATGAGGGCGCTACACCTGCATCCGTGACCGACGGTACCGAGCTGGAAGATTCCCGAACATGAAAAGATTCCGCGGGTGCGGAACCCAATGAGGCACTGACAACATCATAGGAGTGCTCAGCCTCAACCAACAATCTGTTGTGTTCTTGAATCCCGGAAGAACCATCTGACCCAAGTTGTGTTCCTGAATCTTCAGCGCCCATCGCTGATAGAGGGGCGATAGACTGCGGTGCGCTGATCGGAGCTTCCAACATATCGGCGGGCTCTGTGGGCAAGAAAACTGTGGATGGGCTACTTACCTCATGGAGTGCCTCTGGTTCAGCTTCGACCAAGAACCTGTCTTGCTCTTGAGCCACGGAAATAGACACGGCTGGGTTTGGCTCTCGTTCGAGCACTGAATGCTCAATAGCTGGCTCTGATAGAGGAGTCACAGGCTGTGCCGAGCTGATCGGAGTTTCAACCATATCGGCGGGCTCTGTGAGCAAGGAAACTGTGGATGGGTTACGTACATCATGGAGTACTTCTGGTTCAGCTTCGCCCAAGAACCTGTCATGCTCTTGAGCCGCGGGTACAGCGGGATCTGGTGCTCGTTCGAACACTGAACGCTCGGCAGCTGGCTCTGATACAGGAATCACAGACTGTGTCGAGCTGATCGGAGCTTCCAACGTATCGGCGAGCTCCGTGGGCGAGGAAACGGCGGATGGGCTACTTACCTCATGGAGTGCCTCTGGTTCAGCTTCGCCCAAGAGCCCGTCTTGTTCTTGAGCCTCGGGAATAGACACGGCTGGGTCTGACCTTCGCGGGATCTCTGAACGCTCAGTGGACTCTGATGGAGAAGCGATCAGATGAGAATCTCCAAGAATGACCCGTCTGGAAAGGTCATCAATCTGCGCTTCTGATGAAGTGCCATCGAGTTCATGAGAGAGAGTTTCTTCCGGTGCATCATCTCGCACTTCACTTACACTACTCGTTGTGGGCTCTCGTTCTCCTACTGGAGGATCAGAGGGCGCCACTTCCCCATTGAGAGCCTGGCCTTGATGTGCGGTAAGGTCCGTGATTATCGGTGAAATAGCAGACTCCGATGAATCCGAGATATCGACTGCAGGGACATTCGGCACCGTTACCGGTATCTCCCACGACATCATCCCATCGATCGGCTCAGGACCCGCCTGAACATCTTGACTCTTCTCCGACATATCGGGTGACAGGGGAGCAGTCGATTGTTCGGAATCGCTAGTCGGACGGGCGAGCAACTCACCGGTTTGCGCGTCAAAGAAGGAAGCCAACCGAATAGCTATCGGACTCGCGGAAGAGAGTTCCCGTATTTTTGCATAGAGCTGGGAGGGATGGTGTGGATTGTCGGGGTCAGGATCTTCGATCAAGATATCGATCGCCTTGCCGTACTCGGCAATGGCCTCAAGTGCATCTCCTTTTTCTTGATAGAGTGTCCCAAGTTTCTCCAGGAAAGGCACACATCGGGGGCCGGCAGCTAAGTATTCTCGCAGCAACGATTCTGCGAGCCAGTAGTCTTGGCGCTGAAACGCTTCACTGATGAGTGAGTCGAACGCTTGTCTGGCCGGAATGAGGCTCCCTAGGCGGAGGTGGAGAGTGGCAAAAAGCCGCCGAGCCTCCATGTTCTGCGGATCAAGCGAAAGTAATTCCTTCAGTGCAGTAGATGAACGCCCATACTTTCCGGCATTCATTTGAGTGATGGCTTCCTCAAGAAGAGCGGTCTTCCTGCTGTAGCCGATCACACCACGCTTGTGGCCACGGATAGCCTGGGTTTTATCTGATTTTAAAGGGGTTTTTTTATTCCCGAGCACGCTACAACCTTAGCAGATCTCCGCATCGTGGAGCTTCATTAGGGCCCGGTCCTTCTTAACTTGACGCCCGGGAGTGACGCATCGAATACAGAGAAAACCTTTGATGAAATGCAATCCAGATGCCTTTTATCGGTCACCATTCATTTATTAAATCATTGTAATGTAACGGTTTATGTGACGCTCCTTCGTTGCGCACCATCATCTATGCAATTTTGGACGGAATTGGTCATTCCCGGTTTGGTAGACGTAGGCATATCCGCTTTGATAGCCAACCTACATCGGTAAATCTCAATACGGTCTACCTACTGTTCAAGATACTCAACACAGATCCGTTTCTAGGAACAGGCTTGGTAATCGTCATATGGTTCGGAGGTCAGTCGAGACCCAATTTCAAACACATACCCAGAGAGACGTGTCTCCGCTAGTTCATGATCATTCCTGGTTACGGTCAAAGCCTTACCGCAACGGAGACAATGCTGCACCCCTTCCCACGAGGCTTCTGCCACAAGATGTTGAATGGGCTTTGGAAACTCCTCAAAATTGTCCGGCATCAGAACACGGCGCACTTCGATTATTAAGGGCCAGGCATGATCCGGTGGTTGGACCTCTTCTCCATCCAAGGCAAGAACAAGGAGGCCCAGGGCTCGAACAGGGTCTCCTTTTGCTTCATGGAGTAGTTGTTGAGCTAACGCGGTCACTTTGTTTTGTAGATTCCCAGTGTCCATAGCTCGGTTAACTCATGAGCGTACCTCTCCTTATCGGTATTTTGAGGAAAGTCATTAACGATCTGCGAACCCACCCTTCTTCTAAGTGTATGACTAAGTGCCAGAAATCAACCCTGCTCAACACGGAACTTAGGCTCCCTTTCTAAAAACTGCATCCTGGTTGTGTCCTTGGATAGGCCTATGATACGGTCAGATCCACGTATCAACCTCAACTGATCCCACGGAATCAACAGTCAATCGTGCAAGCTCTTCCAATAGCTTCCCGTCCATCGAAAATAATCAGGGGACTTCAAGCCTTCGTGGCTTTGTTTCTGCTGCTCGCCGGCTTTCCATTTCCTCTATTTGCGCAGGGCACAGGAGGACAGCCGGCAAAGGTTGCTTTAGACTTTAACGAAGTCGATATCCCTGTCTTCGTCCGCTTTATTAGTGAGATCACCGGCAAGAATTTCGTCTTGGATGAGACCATTAAGAAGCAAGGCGGGAAAATCTCCGTATTTTCTCCGACCAAAGTCTCATCGGACCAGGCATTCATCATGTTTGT
This sequence comes from uncultured Nitrospira sp., assembly GCA_964587955.1. Lineage (GTDB taxonomy): Bacteria > Nitrospirota > Nitrospiria > Nitrospirales > Nitrospiraceae > Nitrospira_D. The sequence goes on along the minus strand of CAZPNQ010000003.1, from coordinate 17,687 downwards.
CGCGGCATTAGAAGCGGCTCGCTTGGCTGTCGTGCCTAAAGGAGGAAACCTGTATCAAGTGGTCCCCATGGGCGACCTTCCACCGGAGCGGGGTGTGTTTGTGTACAAACTCAAACATGCCAACGCAACGGATCTCGCCGCTGTGCTGACCAATCTGGTCGCACGCTCACAAACCGTCGCACAGATAACGCCCGGCACCCGGCCACCGATTAGGCCGCTGACGGAATTCGAGGCGCCGGTCCAAGTGTTTGCCGATAAGGCAACGAACTCCATCGTCATCAGTTCGACCAAGCTCGCCTGGAGTCATCTTCAATCAGTGATCCGCGACCTTGATATACGGCGTAAGCAGGTCTTTGTGGAGGCGGTCATTCTGGAAGTTCAAGTGGATCGCCTTCGCCAAATCGGCACCGACCCCACTCAGGTACTAGGGGCAGGAAAGTCTGGATTTTTTCAACTGCTCGGTGGATTCAACAGAACGCCGGAAGACCTCGCTTCCGTCGCTCAGGCCATCAGTGGCGTCGCCGCAGGGGGAGCGACCGGTGGCGCAGTCACCGTGTTGAATACGGTTAACGTCCGCGCATTCATGAACCTCCTGATGAACCTGACCGATACAAATATCCTTTCTACACCACAGGTACTGGCTGCCGATAACCAAAAGGCCAAGATCGTCGTCGGCGAAAATCGCCCATTCCCGACAGGGCAGGCACAAGGCATCACGGGTGGGACCCTCGTCACAATCGAACGGAAGGACGTCGGCGTGACGTTGGAATTGACGCCGCAGGTGCTGGAAGATGATTTGATTCGCCTTGAAATCAAGCAAGAGATTACGGCGATTGCAGAAAACGTGGCTCAGACCATCGGCTCCGGTTCGGCAAGTATCCCGGTCGGCCCCACAACAAGCAAACGATCCATGGAAACGACGACGATCGCGCAGGATCAACAGACGCTCGTAGTCGGTGGACTCGTTCGTGATAACCTCACGCTCAGTGAGCGGAAGGTTCCACTGTTGGGAGACATTCCGTGGCTCGGCTGGCTCTTCAAAACTCAGACTCGCACGACCGAGAAACTCAATCTCCTTGTCTTCCTCACGCCTCACTTAGTGCGGGACGAAGCGGACGTGGTCGAATTGAACGCCAGAAAAGCCAAAGACATCAATATCTTGCAACGAGATAACCGCATTGAGGAGCCTACGAAACTCAAGCAAGACGTGATTGAACGCCTCGAACTCCCATCCACAGTTGCCCCTCCTTCTTCATTGGAAAAGCCTAGGCCATAAATCATGACTCGCAGTGAGGCGTTTCCTCGCTCTGTGAAGTAGCTGAACGAGGTCCTCACAAGACTCTGATCCAATCAACAATCGTTATGAGGCCAATGGTATGCCATAGGCCCCTCCCTCCGAGGAATGGTCCTCCTCCCATCGAGCGGATAGACTACCGGCCTACGGAGGACATACCAAATGGTTGAGACAACAGTTAACTGGCGAATCCATCCAAGACTCCCTGTAGCCTATCCGGTGATATTTGGAGGCGCTCCATTTGTAGGAGAAGGGATGGTTTCGGACCTTTCCCTTTCAGGCTGTTCCGTCACCTGCGAGCGGACAGTCCTCATGGGTAGCTACATTAAATTGAGTGTCGTCTTACCTGATCCGACCTCGTCCCTATTCATCGAGCTGGGGAAGGTCCGCTGGGTAAAGAAAAATACCTTTGGCGTTGAATTTATTCGCATACCGACGCTCACTCGTCATCGATTGGATCGAGTGGTCTCTGGGCAGCTGTCTCAAGATCAGACCCTTCTCCCAGCCTGATCCGATCATCAGTGGTTCTTAAGTGTGCTGTTCATAAACATATCACCGCATTCCAGTATGCCGCTCCATTTGATGTCTCAATCCATGATTTTCTTATCAGCATGAAAGCGATGCACAATCTTCCTTTCGATCATTCAGATCATGTGATTTGCGGAGCGGAGATTTCTTCTAGAAACCGGCTAAGGACCATTTAGACACTCCTATCCTGACCGTTGTCCGTTAGAATTAGTGAAGCTGCTCAGCGCACGAGCAGTCGACGGTTTCAGATATTTGGGAGTCTCTTTCGTCTCGCAAGCCTCCTCCAGCTAAGTTTGAAGCTAGAGGGTATATCCAGGAGCGGAGCGACTCTTCAAAAATCGTTTGGGATGGGTTCTAGAAACAAGGAGAAGGCGCGTGCAAACAGGGAATTTGAAACGTATCTATGTTGTTTCGAAGTGCATCAGGGGTAGGAAATAGTAACTAGGTTTTGTAGAGGCAGAGCGCCCGCTATCCCACCAATTTACAGTAGGATAGCATCTCACATCTTGTGCAAACCTATGGTCTCACGTCAAAGTGAATCGATATGCCCGCATGCGCCAAGATCGTATCGATCGTGGATTCATAGCGATTCATAACAAGGTCCCCTTGTACAAGATCTTGAAAGCCAGGGCCGGACTGCCCGAACCGATCCGTCGTCAGTCCGCTGTGATGGGCATGGATATACTTCGCCTCCGCAAACACGGCCACGTACTTGAAGAGATGCGCCTTGATTCCGCCCACTCCCATAAACGCGACCGTGGTATCCCGTTGTTCAGTGATGCCCACGAAAAAACCTGTCCCAGCTTGTGAACCTGGCTTTGAGGCCATCTGATGCGCGCCCACGCCGATCCCGACATACGGATGCCATCGTCCGTTGGGATAGGATTCGGAAATCGCCATCGGGTAGCGAATGAGAAAATTGGAGCCGACGTAGATGCCGTTGATTTCCGTCGACTGGCCCGGCCCCCCCGGGGGAAGAAAATTATAATTGTCCACACAGCAGGCCACGTCCGCATACCAAATAAAGCCGGTGATTTCCACGCCGAGATCGAATCCCGCCAACTTGTTTCTAGTGGGAAACCAGATTCCCGCGTTGCCGCCGACAGAGTGTTTCGTCTGATAGTCGATATTCGGGACCACCGTCGGCGTAGTCCCGTCCGTAAACGTGGCGTCGTGACTGCGCGGAACTGCGATGCCCGCCATAATGGACAGATAGGGCTCGATTGTCCCGGAGGACATGGTCGGAAGAGCAGGCGATGTCGATGTCGCATAGGGATCGGCGACCCGTTGGCTGGACGGATCCTCAGCCCTGGTGAGATCCGAAGAGCCGAGGACACAGAGGAGACACATCATCGCCGAAATTCTCGTTTTCATTCAGCGTCCTCCAAAGAAAAAGCAACCATGTTCTTCGACGAATTTAGGTCGCGAAATCTGCTCTCCGTCAGTCTCTCATCGTTGGTCACTCGGCTTCGTGCAACTCGACCCCCGGTTCGGCGGTTGCGGTTCTTGGTATGAGAGTCCAACCCACAGCCCCCTACGGTTTCCAGTCAAAGTGAATCGACAAGCCTGCATGCACAAAGATCGTATCGATCGTGGATGAATAGGGATTCACAAAAGGACCCTCCACAGCGAATAAACCGCCAGGGGGAGTCGCCGCGAACCGATCCGTCGACAGCCCGTCGTGATGGGAATAGAGATACTTCGCCTCCACAAACGCCGCCACGTATTTGAAGAGATGCGCCTTTATTCCTCCCATTGCCTGAAACCCGATCGTCGTATCCCGTTGGGTGGTGATGGCGTTCCTAAGAGTCCCTCCTCGGAATCCACCTGGTTTCATCCCCATCTGATGCGCTCCCACGCCGATCCCGACGTACGGATGCCACCGCCCGTTGGGATAGGTCTCGGAAATCGCCATGGGGTAACGAATTAGGAAATTTGGGCCGACGTAGACGCCTGATATTTCAGTCGTGGTGCCGCGATTGGGTTCTCCGCCAAAGCTGTTAGCCCCCGTGGGGTCATTGTTAAAAAAGTCCCGACAGCAGGCCACGTCTGGATACCACACATAGCCGGTGATTTCCACACCAAGATCGAATCCCGCCAACTTGTTTCTGGTGGGAAACCAGATCCCCGCGCTGCCCCCCCATGATTGTTTCATCTGATAGTCGACAGTCTCGATCACCGTCGGCTGGGTCCCGTCCTGAAACGTGGCGTCTCGACTGAACGGCATTGCCACGCCCGCCAAGAGGGAAAAATAGAGCTCAGGCGTCCCGGAGGACATGGTCGGGGGATCAGGCGATATCGCATAGGGATCGGCGACCCGTTGGCTGTACGGATCGTCCGCCCGGGTGAGATCCGCATAACCGAGGACACAGAGCAGGCAAACGATCGCCGACATTCTCGCGTTCATTCAGCGTCCTCCCACGGTAAAGCAACCAGGTGCTGCGACGAATTGGGGTTGCGAAATCTGAGATCCATCAGTCGATCGTCGTTGATCAGCGCGCGAGACGAGTGCGTCTGCGTGAGACTCGACTCGCTTCCCGGTACGGCTGGTGTGGTTATTGACATAAGTGACCACCTATTCTTGATCTGGCACGAACCTACGGCTTTATGTCAAAGTGCAGCGACAAGCCCCCATGCACCACGATCGTGTCGATCGAGGATGAATATTGATTCAGAACGAGCGCTGAACCACCGGTCCCGGGAAATTGCTGGCCTAAAGGGGTCGACCCGTATCGATCCGTCAACAGCCCGTTGTGATGGGCCTGGATATACTTCGCCTCCACAAACGCCGCCAGGTATTTGAAAAGATGCGCCTTGATGCCGCCCACTCCCATCCACCCGACCGACGTATCCCGTTGGTCGACGATGGGGTTCGTCTCCAAATTACCCCCATCCGCACAACACGAACTAACTCCCCGACTTCCACCTGGCCTCATCGCCATCTGATGCATGCCCACGCCGATCCCGACGTACGGAAACCACCGCCCATTGGGATAGGCCTCGGAAATGGCCAGGGGGTAGCGAATCAGAAAATTAGGCCCGATGTAGAGGCCCTGGATCTCGGTCGAGGTGCCATTATTGGCACCTTGAGGACTGAAAGTCCCCGTGGGGTCGTTATTATAAAAGTCCCGACAGCAGTGCACATCCGGATACCAAAGAAAGCCGGTGAGTTCCATGCCGAGATCGAATCCCCACAACTTATTCCTGGTGGGAAACCAGACCCCCAGGTTTCCCCCGACCGAGAATTTTCCCTTATAGTCGACATCCTCGACCACCGTTGGCGTGGTCCCATCTGTAAACGTGGCATCCGTACTGCGGGGAATTCCCACGCCCGCCAAAAAGGACATATAGAGCTCGGGCGTCCCGGAGGACATGGTTGGGGGATCAGGCGAGAGCGCATAGGGATCGGCGACCCGTTGGGTGTACGGATCTTCCGCCTGGGTGAGACCCGCAGAGCCGAGGACACACAGAAGGCAAACGATCGCCGAAATTCTCGCTTTCATTCAGCGTCCTCCCACGGTAAAGAAACCATATACTTCGACAAATTGGGGTTGCGCAATCTGAGAGTCGTCCGTCTCTCGTCGATGGTCAGTGCAGCGATCCGAGACGAGTCCGTCTGCGTGAGACTCGACTCGATCCCCGGTACGGCTGGTGTGGTGCATTGACATAAGTGTCCACCTATCCACCTCCAGAGCGATCAGGAGGGGATGCTCTGCTCGCATCGTAGGGGCGGACGGCGCCCACAGTAGCAACCCCGCGTTCAGTTTTGAAAATAGATAAAACGGATTGGAGGTATCGGTAAATCCAATATCCCATCGGACATGTTGACAGCGCTATGGCGCTGGATGACTTGACTCTGTCTCCAGCCTGCACTCGCCATCATCACCCGTCCCGCTTCTCTATGGCATTGCCACATGCACGCAAACAACTCATTGAAAGATATGACTATCGCCACATCCGCGGCACTGAGCGCATTTGACGGACAAGCTAGAGAGGGGAAGCTCTCAAAGTAGTAGCGAAGGAGGATGGGAACAGAAGCACGTTTTCGGGGAACTACCGTCCCAACGCTTGTTTGACCGCCGCACCGATTTCAGCTGGATTCTTGACGACTTTGACACCAGCCGCTTCCAGAGTTTTCATCTTTTCGGCTGCAGTTCCCTTGCCGCCGGAGATAATGGCGCCGGCGTGGCCCATGCGCCGTCCGGGAGGCGCCGTGATGCCGGCAATGAAACTGATCACCGGTTTCTTCACGTTCTTCTTAATGAACTCGGCCGCTTTTTCCTCGGCGTCGCCGCCGATTTCGCCGATCATGACGATCGCCTGCGTCTCAGGATCTTTTTCAAACAGCGGCAAGACATCCACAAACCCCGTGCCATTGACCGGATCGCCACCGATGCCGACACAGGTCGTCTCGCCAAGCCCCAGCGTCGAGAGTTGATGGACTGCTTCATACGTGAGGGTGCCGCTGCGGGAGACGACTCCCACGATGCCCTTCTTGTGAATGAAGCCCGGCATGATGCCGATCTTGGCCTCATCGACAGTGATCACACCTGGGCAATTCGGCCCGATCAACCTCACGTCACGACCACGAAGCGCCCTCTTCACCTTGACCATGTCGTTGACCGGTATTCCCTCGGTAATGCAGATGATCAACTTCACACCAGCATCGGCCGCTTCGAGGATCGCGTCGGCGCAGAAGGGAGGTGGCACGAAGATGAGCGAGGTATCGCACTCGGTCTTCTTCACCGCATCGGCTACCGTGTTGAACACCGGAATGCCTTCGACTTCCTGCCCGGCCTTCCCCGGCGTCACCCCGGCGACCATCTTCGTCCCATAGGCTTTGCATTGCGTCGCATGGAAGGAACCTTCCTTGCCCGTAATCCCCTGCACCACTACCCGCGTATTCTTATTGACTAGAATGCTCACGGCGCTCTCTCCTTATGCTGCTTTGCCGGTCAACTTGACGATTTTCTGCGCGGCTTCCCAGAGATCGTTGGCGACTTCGAGCTTCAGGCCGGCTTCAGCTAAAAGCTTGCGGCCCTCGTCGGCATTAGTTCCTTGGAGGCGCACAACCAACGGCACCGTGATCTTCACTTCTTTGGCTGCCTCAATCACACCATGTGCGATCCGTTCACATCGCACGATGCCGCCGAAGATGTTGATGAAGATGCCTTTGACGTTCGGATCGCTCAGGAGAATGCGAAAGCCCGCCGCCACCGTCTCCTTCGTCGCGCCACCGCCGACGTCCAGGAAATTCGCCGGCTCACTGCCGGCCAGTTTGATGACATCCATCGTCGCCATCGCAAGGCCGGCACCGTTCACCATGCAGCCGATGTTGCCGTCAAGTTTTACATAATTCAGATTGTTGGCTCCGGCCTCGATTTCCAATGGTTCTTCTTCATTCAAATCCCTCATCTTTTGCACGTCTTCGTGCTTGAAGAGGCTGTTGTCGTCGAAGGAGACCTTCCCATCCAAGGCCACCAGCGTCTTTTCCTTCGTGATGATCAGCGGATTGATCTCGACCAGCGCGGCATTTTTCTCCATGAAGAGACGGTAGAGATTGTCCAGCATCTTCACAAACTGGTTGATGACGGCAGGTTCGATATTCTGGAGGCCAAGAGCAAAAGCCACGTTGCGCCCGTTGTGACCTTGGAAGCCCACCGCTGGGTCAATCGCTTCCTTGATAATTTTCTCAGGGGTATGGGCCGCCACTTCCTCAATTTCCATCCCGCCTTCGGTGCTGGCGATAAAGGTCGGCCAACCTGTGTCTCGATCGACAAGAATGGAGAGGTAGAGCTCTTTGGCGATGTTCGCCCCTTCTTCCATCAAGAGACGATGTACCTGGCGCCCCTTCGGGCCGGTTTGATGTGTTACCAATGTCTTGCCGATCAATTCCTTGGCCAGCCCGGCCACAGTAGTTTTATCTTTGGTGATCTTGACGCCGCCGGCCTTGCCTCGTCCGCCGGCATGGATCTGCGCCTTGACGACGAAGACCGGTGTGTTCAGCTCGTTGGCCCAGGCCGTCGCAGCTTCCGGAGACGTGATCTCCTTTCCGCGAGGCACCGGCACGCCGAACTGAGCGAACAATGACTTGGCTTGAAACTCGTGTACGTTCATTCTTACCTCGAAGAGCTAATAGCTGATGACTAATGGCTTATGGCACGGACTGAGGCGTTTTGGCTTTCTTTCCATAGGCTATCAGCCATACGCCATAAGCTCTTTACGCTTTCCTCGTATACGCTGGCAGGATCATCGGCGAGATGACACCGCTGGCATGACCGTGTTTCTTCGCTTCGTCGCGGAATCGTCGCAAATGTTTCAGCGTCAGCTGACCCTGCTTCATCGCTTTCGTACGGCCGGCCGCGGTCAGCCCGGAACGCTTGCCGAAGACCATGAGATCGAGCAGCGAATTACCCATCAATCGGTTGCGCCCGTGCAGCCCACCGGAGGCTTCGCCTGCCACGAAGAGGTTCTTCACGTTCGTTTCAGAGTTCGTATCGATCTTCACCCCACCGTTCTGATAATGCAGCGTCGGATAGATCAAGACCGGGTCCTTGCTGATATCGATTCCAAACCGCTCGAACTGAAGCATCATTGCCGGGAAATGCTTTTCCACTGTGCCCGGCCCATGCTCCGCATCCAGCAGCGGTGTATCCAGCCAGACGCCGACGCGGCCGGACATTGTTCTAATTCCACGGCCTTCTTCGCATTCGCGGATGATCGAGGAAGACACGACATCGCGCGTGTCGAGCTCGTTCACGAAACGTTCGCCCTTGGCATTCACCAACTGCCCACCCTCGGAACGGATGCCCTCCGTCACCAACGCACCGATCAATTGTTCAGGATACACCGCGCCTGACGGGTGGTACTGGAAGGTATCGATATGGTCCAGCTTCGCCCCCATGCGGTACGCCAGACAGAGTCCGTCGCCGGTCGCGCCGTAATGGTTGCTCGTCGGAAACCCCTGGATGTGGAGCCGGCCGATGCCGCCGGTTGCCAAAATGACGGATTTGGCGGCCACCACCACGTGCCGTTGATTGTCGAGATCTTTGAAGATGGCGCCGGTACAGTTTCCTTGGTCGTCGCTGAGCAATTCTATGGCCGCCGCAAACTCGAGCAACTGAATCTTTTGATTGATGACCTCATCCTTAAGGACACGCATAATCTCCAGGCCGGTATAATCGGAGCATGTCAGAAGGCGAGGTTTTGAACTGCCGCCGCCCTTCTTTACATGGAGATTGCCGTCTGCCTGACGGTCGAACAGCACCCCCAACTCCAAGAGCCACTTCGCAATCGACGGTCCCTCCTCGACCATGACTTTGAGCAGGGCATGGTCATTCTGCATGTGGCCGCCCTTGAGCGTGTCGATAAAATGCGTGACCGGTGAATCTTCCGGCGCGACAGAAATCTGCATTCCACCTTGCGCCATCACGCTATTGGAATCTCCCAAGCGGAGCTTCGTCGCAAGAATCGTCTTCGCACCGGCGCCATGCGCATGCAACGCCGCCGCACATCCGGCTCCGCCGCCGCCGATGACCAGCACATCGCAGGTGTAGTGCGCTGTCAGATCGGCAGCCTCCTGGATGGGACTATCGCCTTCGAGGAGCGTCGCCAACTCGACCACCGTCTTGTCGCCTTCATTCGGGCCGAATGTGATCGGCCGATAGGCGCTGGCTCGGAAGTCGGGGTGATACTTGTGAATCAGCTGATCGCGGTCCGCGGGAGAAAATTTGGGGATGGTTTCCTTGCGTCGGGCATCCCGTGTCTTGTGTACGATCTGTTGGAGGGCGTGAATGTCCATAGTTAGTTAGGCGTGAGGTGTGAAGCGTGAGGCGATGGGAATCAAGGTATGGATCTCGTACATCTTGCTACTGGCCTCTTGCCTTTTGCCCATTTATTTTACCGTGGCACAGTGCTCGGCCAGCTCCTTGTCGCTCATCTTGAGAACCTTGCTCCACTCATCGTTGAACCGACCGTCCTGAATTTCCTTGATGCGCGTATCGAGACCGGCGGGTTTCTCGGCGAAATGCGCGCCTTGTGCGCGGCTGACATACAACGCGACGAGATTCGGCGCAATGTCGGCGATGCAGACCGGGGTGCACATGCCGCACATGACGCAATCCATGAACATCTCGGAGACGCTCTTGAAGTCGCCGAAAACAGCTTTCCAGACGCCTTCGCGCACGTCGATCTTTTGCGGACAGGCTTCGGTGCAAGCGTTGCAATTGCGGCAGAGCGGCGCTTCCGGATAAAGATTGAACAGATCTTGCTTGGGATCTTGAAGCGTTTGAATTTCGTAGGTGGCCTTGCGCGCCGGAAAAGGCGGCATCATCGTGAACGACATGCCGTCCTGCACTGCGGTTTGACAGGCCAAACAGGTGCGGACTTTAGGATCGTCTTTCGTACGGTAATACGTCGCGCAGGCGCCGCAGAAACCACCCAAGCAACCCACGCCGCGGACCACCTCCTGACCGGCGTACCACATAGCCTTGATGACAGTGATCCCCTCCGGCACGTCCACTTTCTTACCGGCGATTTCGATCGTCACCAGCCGGGGCTTCAATACCTCGGGCTGATCGATCACATTTTCTGTCGTCTCTTGAGCCATTTGATAGACCGGGGTGAAGGGTGAGGGGTAAGGTGAAGCCCCACCCCTGACTCCTTACCCCTTACTCCTCACTGTTATGAAGCTATCGCATCGATGATCCGGTTCAGCGTGGCACTCGGACGCATCGCCTTCGCAGCCTTCGCATCATCCGGATGATAGTACCCGCCCACGTCCTGCGGCTTCCCTTGTGCCGCCAACAACTCCTGATCGATCGTCTTCTCGTTGTCGGTCAGGTCTTTGGCGATCTTCTGGAACCTTTCCGCGATCTTCTTGTCCCCTGTCTGCGCGGCCAAGGCCTGCGCCCAATAGAGGGCGAGGTAGAAATGGCTGCCGCGGTTGTCGATCTCGCCGACTTTACGGGCTGGTGACTTGTTGCTCTCCAAGAACTTCGCGTTGGCTTGATCCAACGTATCCGCGAGAACCTTGGCGACCGCATTGTTCCCGACTTTCGCCAGGTGCTCCAGCGAGGCAGCCAGCGCAAGGAATTCACCGAGCGAATCCCAACGTAAGTAGCCTTCTTCCTGAAACTGCTGGACATGCTTCGGGGCAGACCCTCCGGCACCGGTCTCAAAGAGGCCGCCACCATTCAGAAGCGGAACGATTGAAAGCATCTTGGCGCTGGTGCCGATTTCAAGAATCGGAAAGAGGTCGGTCAGATAGTCACGGAGCACGTTGCCGGTACAGGAAATCGTATCCTTCCCTTCCTTCATTCGTTCGATCGAGAAACGGCAGGCATCAGCAGGCGCCATGATCTTGATCTCAAGGCCGGAGGTGTCGTGCTTCGCAAGATAGGCATTGACCTTCTTGATCAGCTCAGCGTCATGCGCGCGATCCTTGTTCAACCAAAAGACCGCCGGCGCACCGGTTGCCCTCGCACGAGACACGGCGAGCTTCACCCAGTCCTGAATCGGCGCATCCTTCACCTGACAGGCGCGCCAAATATCGCCCTCTTCCACCTTGTGCTCGTGCAATGTTTTGCCCGATGCATCGACGATGCGGATCGTGCCATTGCCAGACGCCTTGAAGGTCTTGTCATGCGAGCCGTACTCTTCTGCGGCCTGCGCCATTAACCCAACGTTTGGAATCGTCCCCATCGTCTTCGGATCGAAGGCCCCGTTCTTCTTACAGAACTCGACGACTTCATGATAGATCGGCGCGTAGCTGGCGTCCGGGATCACGCACTTCACGTCCTGCAATTGGCCTTGGGGATTCCACATCTTGCCCGAATCGCGGATGACCGGCGGCATCGAAGCATCAATGATAATGTCGCTCGGCACATGGAGGTTGGTGATGCCTTTGTCACTGTTCACCATCGCCATCGGCGGGCGCTTCTGATACACCGCCTGAATGTCGGCTTCGATTGCCTTGCGTTGATCGTCCGGCAAAGACTTGATCTTTGCATAGACATCGCCAAGACCATTATCCGGATCGACACCAAGCTTCTTGAATGTTTCACCGTGTTTCTCGAATACATCCTTGTAATAGACAGTGACGCCATGGCCAAAGATCTTCGGGTCCGAGATCTTCATCATAGTGGCCTTCATATGGAGCGAAAACAGCACCCCCTGCTTCTTGGCATCCTCGATCTGTTCTTCTAAAAACTTGCGCAGAGCCTTCACACTCATAAATGTCGCATCCAGCACTTCACCAGCCTGCAAGGCCACCTTTTCCTTCAGCACGGTGGTCTTTCCATCTGCACCGACGAATTCAATCTTGGCCGTGGTTGCCGCAGGAATCGTGAGCGACTTCTCGTTCGAACGGAAGTCGCCGCCCGTCATGTGGGTGACATGGGTTTTTGAATCCGACGACCAGGCTCCCATCTTATGCGGATGCTTCCGGGCATAGGCCTTTACGGACAACGGCGCTCGTCGATCGGAATTCCCTTCGCGCAATACCGGGTTAACGGCGCTGCCCTTCACTTTGTCATAGCGAGTTTTGATGTCCTTTTCCTTGTCGTCCTTCGGATTCTCCGGATAGTCCGGGAGCTTATATCCTTGCTTCTGCAACTCTTGGATCGTCGCCACCAACTGTGGGATGGACGCGCTGATATTCGGAAGCTTGATGATATTCGCTTCCGCCGTCTTGGCCATTTCGCCCAACTCGGCCAGGGCGTCATGCTGCTTCTGTTCCGCGGTCAGATATTCCGGGAACACGGCAATCACCCGGCCTGCAAGAGAAATATCGCGTAATTCTACGGTGACGCCGGCTGCTTTCGAGAAGGCATTGATGATCGGGAGAAACGAATACGTTGCCAGCATCGGTGCTTCGTCGGTCTTCGTATAGATGATTTTATCTGCTTGTGCCATGGCTATATCCCCTCTTGATTTCGTGATTAGTTTAATTCAGTGCATTCAACGCTGAGCCGGCTTTAAACCAATTGATTTGTGGTGCCGTCATGCTGTGATTGGTTTGAACCTTCACATCTCCACTTTCTTTATGCACAACCACCGTGACCGGCTTTCCTGGCGCCAGGTTGCTTAAATCAAGTACGCTGAGTCGATCGTTCATCTCGATCTTCTCGTAATCCTTTGGATCGGCGAACGTCAACGGCAAGATGCCCTGTTTTTTCAGATTTGTTTCATGGATGCGCGCGAAGCTCTTCGTCACGACTGCGCGTACATTCAAGAACCGAGGGGACATCGCCGCATGTTCGCGACTGCTGCCTTCTCCGTAATTCTCGTCTCCCACAACGATGGACCCGATGCCCTTCGACTTGTAGTCCCGGGCAATCTTGGCGATCGTAAGGTTCGATTCACCAGTCAACACATTCGTGCCCTTGCCGGGTTCCGACGCAAATGCACCGTTGGCACCGAGGAACATGTTGTCGCTGATCTTGTCCAAGTGGCCGCGGAACTTGAGCCAAGGACCGGCTGGTGAAATATGGTCCGTCGTCGTCTTACCTTTGGTCTTGATCAAGAGCGGGAGCTTCTCGAAGTCCTTCCCATCCCAGCGCGGAAAGGGCTGCAACAATTGCAGTCGTTCGCTGGTCGGAGGAATATCGACAGTCAAGTTTGAGCCGTCTTCGGCCGGCTCCACATACCCCTCTTCGCCCTTGGCAAAACCCTTCGCCGGCAATTCTTCGCCCACCGGCGGCTGCAGTTTGAATTCTTTTCCGTCCGCCCCCTTGACCGCTTGATTGACCGGATCGAAACCCAGATCGCCGGTGATAGCATAGGCAGTCACGACCTCCGGGCTTGCAAGGAAGGACAACGTTTCATTAATTCCATCGTTGCGACCTGGGAAGTTCCTGTTGAAGGAACTCACGATCGAATCCGCCTTGCCCTTCACGCCGTCCGCACGCTTCCATTGTCCGATACAAGGGCCGCAAGAATTGGACAACACCGTACCACCCAGCTGCTCGAACGTATCCAAGAACCCGTCACGCTTCATCGTGTGATAAATACGTTCGGATCCCGGCGAGACTAAGAAGGAGGCTTTTGCTTTCAAGCCGGCCTTCAATGCCTGTTGAGCGATATGCGCCGATCGGCTGATGTCCTCATAAGAGGAGTTGGTACAGCTGCCGATAAGCGCCGCCTTCAGTTCCACCGGATAGCCCTTCTCTTGCGCCTCTGCTTTCAATTTCGAGATCGGCCTCGCCAGGTCCGGCGTATGCGGTCCGACCACATGCGGTTCGAGCTTCGAGAGGTCGACTTCGACGATCTGATCGTAGTACTTTTCCGGCGACTGATAGATTTCCGGATCGGCCACAAGCAAGTCCTTATGCGCAGTGGCTAAGCCTGAGAGATCCGAGCGATCCGTGATGTTCATGTAGGCGACCATCTTCTGGTCGAAGGGGAACACAGACGTCGTTGCACCAAGTTCCGCTCCCATATTACAGATGGTCCCCTTGCCGGTGGCACTGATTGTCTCAGCACCAGGACCAAAGTACTCGACGATCTTGTTCGTCCCGCCTTTCACGGTGAGCAGCCCACAGAGATAGAGAATCACGTCCTTCGGAGAGGCCCAGCCACTCAACTTACCGGTCAGCTTCACCCCGATCAATTTCGGATGGAGCACTTCCCATGGCAGGCCGGCCATGACTTCACCGGCATCGGCCCCGCCGACGCCGATCGCCAATCCGCCCAATCCGCCCCCGTTCGGTGTATGCGAGTCGGTGCCGATGATGAGGCAGCCGGGGAACGCGTAATTTTCGAGCACGACTTGATGGATGATCCCGGCACCCGGCTTCCAGAAGCCGATACCGTACTTCTTCGCGGCCGACGCGAGGAAGTTGTACACTTCCTTATTCTCGTCTAACGCGCGCGTCAAATCCTTCTGTGATCCCATTTCGGCACGAATGAGGTGATCGCAGTGAATCGTACTGGGCACCGCCGCTTTCTTCTTGTTCGCCTGCATGAACTGCAGCACAGCCATCTGCGCTGTAGCGTCCTGCATGGCCACACGATCAGGACGCAGCGCCAACATGGCTTTCCCGCGTTCCCAATTTTGGGTATCGAAGTTGTCCGCATGCGAGACGAGAATCTTTTCCGCCAACGTCAACGGACGGCCGAATTTCTTTCTGGCCTTTTCGAAGACCTCCGGCATTTTGGCGTAGAGCTTCTTCGCGAGCTCAAGTGACATTGCGCTCTCCTTACAAACGGGCTTGGGACTTGGAGCCAGGAGCCAAGGAGTGGTGCTCCTCAGCCACGCCCCGTCACCAACCTCCGGTTAGGGCGGCATGCTCCACCACTTCGCCGAGCAGCGGAACCTCCCGCAATTATTTCTACGGTAGTCTTCACGGGCCTATTTCATCGGCCGAGCTTCCGCGCCTCCCTTAACGGCGGGACCTCTCGCCTTTACTTTAACGGCGGCACTTCACGCCGTTTGGGCGCCGCGTAGTTCACCAGGTAATCGAACAGCCGAATCAAGCGGCTGTCCTGGCGCTTCTGATCGACCCAGTGGCCGATCAATCCGATCGTGCGGGAAAGGATGAAGAAGCCGTTCAAGCTATCGACTGGAAAACCCAGGTCGACCAGCACAGCCGCCATGGTCCCGTCCACGTTCAGAATGAGATTGTCCTTTTTGACTGCCGTGACCTGTTCGACCTGCAGCGCAAAATCAAGACAGGGGGTCTTGATATTCAAACTCTTCACATACCCCACCAGTTCCTTCACGCGCTTGTCAGGGTTACGCAAGCTCTTCACTCGGTGACCGATGCCTGGCACAGGCCCCACGTTTTTCTTCATGTACCCCAGGAAATCCTCGACTGTCATTTTGTTGTCGACCGCATATTTAAACCAGCGGCCGGCATCCGTCACGGCACCGCCGAAACGTGGACCGATCATGATCAAGCCAGCTGCCACCGCTTGCGATAGACCGATGCCGGCGCAGGCCGCAAGGATCGTCGCATAGGCACCGCTGACACAGGGACCATGATCCGCGGAAAGCATCATGATGCGCTTGATGATCTCCGCCTCCTGTTTCGAGATCAGCCGCTTATCCCAGAGAAGACCGATGACATGAGGAATTTCATAGCCCTTGTTGATGAGTTCGGAGGCCGGGTAACCGTCATAGCACGGTTCATCGCCTCGATCGTCGCTAATGGTGGTACGGATGAGCGGGGCGACTATCACTTCATCGGCTTTCATCGCTTCTTCAATGGACTTCGGAAGCCGCGGCAAGATAGCCGGTTCTACCGGTTCCTTCACCTGACCGGACTTGAGCAATTCCTGATACGTCTCCTTGATCGCCGGGCCGAGCGCACCGAATGTCGGAGGAACGATCGCACCGGACTTCTTGAGCGCGTCCGATTTCGATCGTGCTGAGCCCTCACCTTTCATGCCTTCCTTGGCGCCGGCATGACCGAACTTCATTCCCTTCGGCAAACTCTCTTGACAGAATCCTGAAACGACACCGATCAGTTTGATCCGGCGCTTCTTGGCTCCATACCACTCCGCCGCCCGCTCTTCGAGATCGCCGCCCATCTCACCGACGACGACAACCGCCTTGGTCTGCGGATCGTTCTCGAACATTTCAAGGTAGCTGACGTAATCGGTCCCGGGATAGGCGTCACCGCCGATGCCGATTGCCGTGGTGATGCCATCGGCGAACTGCGAACAAATCCAAATGATTTCGTTGGAAAGACCACCCGACTTGGTGATGACGCCGAATGACCCTTCACGATAGAGCTTTGAGAGCACGAGATTATCGAATGCCCCACCGATCACGCCCAACCGGCACGCACCGGCTGAGATAATGCCGATCGAGGAGGGGCCGTTGAACACCTTGCCGAGCTTACGTGCATGAGCACCGAGCACCTTCGCGTCCTTCTCGGGCACACCCTCGGTGATCATCGAAACTACTTTTATGTGCGAATCGTCCAGTGCTTCCATCCCGCCCTTCATGGCACGGTCCGCACCGATATAGACCAGACTCGTGTTGATCGTCGGATGATTCTTGGTCGCTTCCGTGATGGTCTTATAGATCGGGATAGCAATGAGGCCACTGCCGTAAGGAATCTCATTGGTCTTGCCGGCATCCGGCGGATAGACGAACGCTTCCACGTTGAGTGGGCGCTTGATCAGGTAACAGAATTCCGCCATCCGGCGGGCCGCGTTGACGCCGGCGGCGCCTCCCTGTATGACCACGCGGGTGTCTTTATTGGCCAGAATACTCATCAGAATCTCCCTCTTTCCTCAAGCTGAATAGTCAGCCATGAGTCCCGGCCAATGAGCAGGCTAACCGCTCTGCGCCCGGCACTCAGTCAAAATTTTTACTTTTGTAGCGCCTTGTCGACGATGTCCGTCAGCGGGGTGTTGCGATCGAAGACATTGATATCGAAGCCTTCGTCTTTCAGCGCACGCATCGCATCGAGCCCTTCTTTTTCACGTGGCCCGCCGCGGCGCACCCAAATCTTCACGCCCTTCAACTTCCCGTCACCTTTTGCTTTGCGGAACCCGTTAATGATGCCCCCAAACGTCTTCTTGACGTCGGTGAAGTTGGCGATGGCCCCGCCTACAATGATGTTCTTGATACCAGGCAAGGAACACACTTTCTCGGTGAGGACCTCTACAGCCCAATCAGGGGGATCACCGGAGTATTCTGCATAGTTCGCCAGCTTGCCGCCGCGCGCCACGACTGCATCGGAGTAGTAGACACTCGCACCGCCGCCTGCTGGAAGCATAGCGGTATCGCCACCTGGAATTTCGATGAATTTGACGGACCCCTTGATCTTGCTGTCAACCGCCATGACTTCCACTTCGTCTTTGCTGTAGGCACGCCCGAATTCCGCGGCAAACTGAAAATTCCAATCCGGAT